>JAZQTE010000349.1:0-16197 GCA_045630505.1 Acutalibacteraceae bacterium
GGCTTTACCAAATTGGCGATTGCCGATGACTTTGACGATTTGAGCCAGTTTGATATGAGTGGCGAGGGCAAGCCCGGCCACACGTGGTATATCGACCGTCCGTTTGGTATGCCCACCATGAAAGAAACCGATTTTTCGTTCCCCGAAGAATCGGTGATGCACTTGGAACCCGAAATGTGCTCGCCGCTGATTGCGTTCAGTTCGTACAGCCGCAAAGGCAACACGGGTTACACGATGCAGTACGGCTATTTGGAAGCGCGTATTCGCGCCAAAACCGTTGGCCCCGAATACGATAGAAAGAAGCATTGCTGGCCGGCGTTTTGGACGTTGTCCAAACGCAATTGGATGGGCGAGAAATTTGAGCACTGCGGCGAACTTGACGTCATTGAAATGGTGGCGATTCACGATGGCCGCCCGATTTATACGGGCACGTTGCACGATTGGCACCGCACCTACGACGAAGAAGGCAAAGTGGCGAAACAGGTGTTTGGCTCTAACTTGGTGAACAGTTGCGGGTATAACGATTATTTCGATTACTTGGACGAAGAGTGGCACACCTATGCGGCGCTGTGGGAACCCGGCCACGTGGCGTGGTATTTAGACGGCAAGCTGATGCACTCCGCCCGTTACAACGAGTGGGATTTGCCGCAGTATTTCTACCGCGACAGTGTAACGCCTCTGCCGCGTATTGAAAACTACCGCGAAGATTTGAAAGAAAAAACGTGGAAAGGTTGCCATCACATTATGGAAAACGATCCGCAGGTGGTGACTCTCGGCTGCCGCCCTGCGTGGCCGATGGATATCGACTGGATCCGCGTGTGGGAAAAAGAATAATAAAAGCTGACGCTCTCTTTGAAAAAGAGGGCGTTATTTTTTACAAAACAGGTTGACTTTTCGGTGGTTTCGTGGTTTACTGAAAGCAGAAAAATTCGACCATCGAAAAAACAAGGGAGGACCGTGTATGTGCAAACAAGTGGAAGTGCCTGCCATCGCCAAAGAGCGGGGGATGACGCGTTTGGTGTTTGAGGACGATTTTGATTCGATCGATACCATTGACGTGTATGGCACGGGTGATGCGAAGTACAAGTGGTATACTACCCGCCCGTTCCGTGCGACACCGCTGAAGCCCGACGATATTAAGGTGGAAAACAGCGTGCTGACGGTGTGCAACGAAGAACCCACCTATAACTGGGGTATTGCTACCATCAATCCTCGCACTCGCCGCGGCTTTGAGTTCTGCAAGGGTGTGCTGGAATTCCGTATTCGCATTCCGCGCCCCCGTGCAAACGATAAAGAAAAAGGGGAAACCGGCGTGCCTGCCATTTGGTCGTTCCCTTCGGCCAAGATTTACGACACGGCGCTGGAATGGATCGAGCCCGACTGGATGGAATATTGGGGCGACGGTTATTACACCACCACCATTCACCACTCGAAACGTGAAACGATGCACGCACCGAACTATTATGCCGCTGCAAACTGGAGCGGTCACCGCGGCCCCGTGGCATTTACCGACGGCGAATGGCACACGATGACCTTCTTGTGGGACGACGGTATTATTGAAAGCTGGCTGGACGGCGAGCCTGCCGTGAAACAGACGTATTACGACGGCCAAGAGCCGCAGCCGAAGGTGAAATTCACCGTAGGCGAGCCGCAGGACGATATTTACAAGCCGCTCAACACGGTGGCGCAGGCGCTGATTCTGGGCGGTTCCAAGTGCAATCCGCTGGAGATCGACTGGATCCGCGTGTGGCAAAAATAAGGAGAAAATAGGATGGAGAAGACTATTCCGATTCCCGAAATTGCCAAGGAGCGCGGATTTACGCGCTTGGTGTTTGAGGACGATTTTGATTCTATCGATACGATCGACGTATACGGTACGGGGGACAAAAAGTTTAAGTGGTATACCACGCGCCCGTTCCGTGCGACGCCGCTGAAGCCCGACGATATTAAAGTGGAAAACAGCGTGCTGACGGTGTGTAACGAAGAGCCTACCTATGGCTGGGGTGTTGCTACCATCAACCCACGTACCCGCCGCGGGTTTGAGTTCTGCAAGGGCGTGCTGGAATTCCGTATTCGCATTCCGCGCCCCCGTGCAAACGATAAAGAAAAAGGGGAAAAGGGGATTCCTTCCGTTTGGTCGTTCCCTTCGGCCAAGATTTACGACACGGCGCTGGAATGGGTTGAGCCCGATTGGATAGAGTATTGGGGCGATGGTTACTACACCACCACCTTTCACCACGCGAAGCGTGAAACGATGCACGCACCAAACTATTATGCCGCTGCGAACTGGAGCAGTCACCGTGGCCCCGTGGCATTTACCGACGGCGAATGGCACACGATGACCTTCTTGTGGGACGACGGCATTATTGAAAGCTGGCTGGACGGCGAGCCTGCCGTGAAGCAGACGTATTATGACGGCCAAGAGCCGCAGCCGAAGGTGAAATTCACCGTAGGCGAGCCGCAGGACGATATTTACAAGCCACACAACACGGTGGCGCAGGCGCTGACTCTGGGGGGTTCCAAGTGCAATCCGCTGGAGATCGACTGGATCCGTGTGTGGCAAAGATAAGGAGGAAAGATGATGGAGAAGAATATTCCAATTCCCGAAATTGCCAAGGAGCGCGGTTTTACGCGCTTGGCGTTTGAGGACGATTTTGATTCGCTTGATACCATTGATTTAGAAGGCACGGGCGATAAAAAGTTTAAGTGGTACACCACTCGCCCGTTCCGCGCGAAGCCCCTCACGAAGGACGATTTCCGCGTGGAAAACAGCGTGATCTATCTGGAACAGCACGATAGCCTCTATAACTACGGCCTTTGCACCTACAACCCGCGTGTGCGCCGTGGCTTTGCGTTTAACAAGGGTGTGCTGGAATTCCGTTTCCGCATTCCGCACTACTACGAGGACAAAACGAAGTACAGCGAGCCCGATTGTGGCGGCCCTGCCATTTGGTCGTTCCCGATCGACAAGCTTCACGATACGGCGCTCGAATGGGTGGAAATGGACTGGATGGAATACTGGGGCACCTATGACGGTTGCTTCCCCGAAGGGTATTACACCACCACGCTGCATCACAGCCGCCGCGAAAATATGCACCAGTTTAACAACTTTATCGCCAACAACGCCACGCGCCGCGGCGCAGGCTGCGTGAACGACGGCGAATGGCATACGCTCACGTTCTTGTGGGACGAAGGTGTGCTGGAAAGCTGGTTCGACGGTATGCCCAGCGTGAAGCAGTGCTATGGCGAAAACGGCCCCGAGCCCAAGGCAACTATTAATGGCGAATGGCCGCTGTCGAAGGTGTATACGCCAATGGATACGCAGTATTTGCCGCTGATTATCAACGGTGCGTTTAACAATCCGCTCGAGATCGATTGGATCCGCGTGTGGCAGAAATAAGGAGGAAAGAACTATGAATAAGAAAAACATTCCGATTCCCGAAATTGCAGAAAAATACGGTATGCGCCATTTGGTGTTCGAAGACGATTTTGATTCCTACGATACCATCGACGTGGATGGCGAAGGCACCTACGGCTACAAGTGGTATACCACTCGCCCGTTCCGCGCGAAGCCGCTCACGAAAGATGATTTCCGCGTAGAAAACAGCATCTTGTATTTGGAGCAGCACGACAGCTTGTACAACTACGGCTTGGCGACGGTGAACCCCCGTACGCGTCAGGGCTTCACCTTCAACAAGGGCGTGTTGGAATTCCGTTTCCGCATTCCGCATTATCAGGAAGACAAAACGAAGTATAGCCTGCCTGATTGCGGCGGCCCTGCGATTTGGTCGTTCCCGCTCGATAAGATTTGTGATACCGCGCTGGAATGGGTGGAAATGGACTGGATGGAATATTGGGGCACGCACGACGGCACGTGGCCGGGCGGTCACTACACCACCACCTTTCACCACGCGAAGCGTGAAACGATGCACGCAAAAGGCATCAGCTGCAGCAACTGGAGTGGCCATGCCAAAGCCCCTCAAATCCTTAGCGACGGCAAGTGGCACACGATGACGTTCTTGTGGGATACGGGCATTGTGAACAGCTGGCTGGACGGCGAACAAGCCGTGTGCCAAACCTTTGGCCCTAACGTGTGCGAACCGCCTGCCAAGTGCAGAACCGGCGAGGTTTACGAGGATGTGTATGAGTATATGAACGAGCAGTTTGTAGCACTCATCATCAATGGTGCATACAACAATCCGCTGGAAATTGACTGGATCCGCGTGTGGCAACGCTAAAATCCCAAAACGGCTTTCCGCAAGGAAGGCCGTTTTATTTATCTTTTTCAAAAAAGGATTGACTTTTTTGCTGCGGTTTGCGATACTGCGAGTAGAAGGATATCCGCAAAGGAGGACTTGTTATGAAATTCGACATTCGTGCGGCGCAGATCGATCTGGCGCGTCAGATAGAAACGGTGGATACCGTGAAGCGCTTTTTTGACGTGGCGGCCGAGGGCGGACTTAACACGGTGGTTATGTATTTGGAGGACCGTGTAAAGACCGAAACGTATCCCTATTCGCCCGACAACGAGAGCTATTCGCCCGAGCAAATTAAAGAGCTGGTGGCGTATGCCGACAAGCTGGGTCTGGATCTTATCCCCGTGGTGTCGCCCATCGGCCACACCGAGCGCTTTTTGCGCCATCCCGAGCTGAAGCATTTGGCGGAGCTGCGCGGCGGCATTCCCGGCATGTTCTCACTCGGCGGCCCCGATGCCGAGCATATGGACACCTGCCCCAACCTGCCTGAAAACTTGGCGTTTTTCGACAAGTATATCACGGAAGTAGCGGCGCTGTTCCCTTCGAAATATTTCCACATGGGCTTTGATGAAATTCACGAAATGGGCTTTTGCGAGCTGTGCAAGGGCAAGCCGATCGACGAGCTGTTTGCAGGCGCAGTGAATCATTTTTACACGCTGCTCAAGGGGCTCGGCAAGGAAGTAATGATTTGGGACGATATGCTGGAGCAGCAGCCGAACTTGTGCAATATGATCCCGAAGGATATTATTCTGTGCGCGTGGTTCTACCAGCATACGGGGCAATATCCCACGGCGCGTTGGGATACCAGCCGCGCCTACGATTATTTAACGAAATACGAGCGTCTTGGTTTCCGCACGATTGCCAGCTCGTGGAGAAGCGCTTCGATTGAAACGCTCACGACCTACGCGGCAAAATGCAACACGATGGGTATGCTGCAGACCAACTGGGAAATGGCGAACCACCGCCAGCTGGCGATACTGTATCCTGCGCTGACGTATGCAGGTGCCGTGTGGTCGGGCAAGGCGTTGCCCGGCAACGATGCCTTGGTACAAGCGGCGGCGAAGTATACCAAAACGCCCGAAGCCGCCAAAGCCTTGGCAACGGCAATGTCCTCGGTGCGTTATGCGGGCATTCCGTTGCCCGGCGATAATGCGCGGTATCCCGTGCCTGCCGAACACGGTTACGTGATGATGAACTTGGTGCCGATGCTGATTGAAATTCTGAGCAAGGCCGAGGGCGACCGCGACGTGCTGGATGCGTATTTGATGAAGCTGCGCGTGTTGGAGCTGCGCTATCGCTTATGGGCGATCGGCTACGATCTGCACGAATACCGTGCAGGCGTGGGCGCCTACACGAAAGAGGAATTGGTATCCCGTGCCAAGGAGTGCGTGCAGCCCGTAAAAGCGCTTACCGACGATATGGTGGCGCTGTGGGATCGTTGCCGCCCCGGCATTCCGTACACGAAGTATCTGAACAATGAAGTAGCGGCGTTCCAAAAGGCGGCCGCGTGGCTGGTGGAAAAAGCAGAAGCCGGTGTGCCTTGCCAAATCGGCCGTTTGATGGTGCGTTTTGATCTGCCCGAATACACGTCGGCGTGCAAAACGCGCGTGGAGGTGCAGTATGCCGACGGCAGCACCTTTGAAGCGGCGAACGGCACCTATAAGGCGCTGTATCAGCGTTCGGTGCAATTCGATTACAGCTTTGAAATCCCTGCCGATAAGGTGCCTGCGGCCGTGAAGCTGACGGTGACGGGCTACGGCGCTTCGGGCTTCCGTTACGTTTCGGCGAACGTGGGCGGCAAGGAATACGTGCCTGCGGCGCTCACGGCCGTGAGCGGTCAGGTGGAGCACGCGGAATACATTTTGGATTGCGATACCCGTGCGGCCATCTTTAACGAGCAGGAGCTGCAGCAAACGTTCTTAACCGATATTTCCGCCAAGCGGGAACACAGTGCAACCATCGCTATGAAGGAATGGTAAAAAGAGGAGGAAATACTATGCCTTGTTATGAAATGCGTGCCGTGCAAATCGATTTGGCGCGACAAATTGAAACGGTGGATACCGTAAAGGCCTTTTTTGACGTGGCGGCATCGGCAGGAATGAACACCGTGCTGATGTATTTGGAGGACCGTGTGAAAACGGCAACCTATCCTTATTCGCCCGACGCGGAGAGCTATTCCCCCGAGCAAATCAAAGAACTGGTGGCGTATGCCGACAAGCTGGGACTTGATCTCGTTCCCGTGGTGTCGCCCATCGGCCATACCGAGCGCTTTATGCGTCATCCCGAAATGAAGCACATTGCCGAGCTGCGCGGCAAGATCGCCGGTGCCTACAACGAAGCAGGTGTAGAGCGTTATTTGGCAACCTGCCCGAAGCTGCCCGCGACGCTGGAATTTTTTGATAAGTATATCACCGAAGTGGCTTCGCTGTTCCCGTCGAAATTCTTCCATATCGGCTTTGATGAGATCTGGGATATGGGCTACTGCGAGCTGTGCAAGCACGATAAGATCGAGGACTTGTATTTCGGTGCGGTAACGCATTTCCACGGGCTGCTTAAGAAACTTGGCAAGGATACCATGATTTGGGACGATATGCTGGAGCAGTTCCCGTGGGTGATGGAAAAGCTGCCGAAGGATATCGTGATGTGTGCGTGGTTCTACCAGTACACCGAGGAATATCCCGTGGCGCGTTTCTCCACCAGCCGCAGCTACGATGTTTTCCGCCATTTCGAGCGGCTGGGCTTCCGTTACCTCGGCGCACCGTGGATGCGCGGCTCTATTGATACGCTTACGGCGTACGCCGCCAAGCGCAAGCCCTTTGGTATGCTGCTGACGAACTGGGAAATGTCCGACCAACAGCTGATGCATCTGTACCCGACGATAGAATACGCAGGCTCGCTGTGGAGCGGACGCGAGGTGCCCGGCCAAGAAGCGGTGATGAAGGCCGCAAGAAAGTACACCGAGGACGAGGATTCGGCGCTGGCGGTAGCCACGGCGATGCAGGTGTTTGAATATTACGGTGTGGGCGCCCCCGGTGTCACCACCCGTTACCGTCTGCCGAGCGAGGACGTATACGTGACGATGCGCACCATTCCGTTGGTGGAGCGTGCTTTGGAAAAAGCGAAGGGGCACCCCGAAATGCTCGCTTCGTTCCGTATGAAGCTTGCGCGCTTGAAGCTGAGTTTGCGTTTGTGGGAGCTGGGCTATGCGCTGCACGAATACCGTGCAGGCGAAGGTACGCTGCCGCTTGAAAAGATCACGGAGGATCTGAAGGCGTGCCAAGCGGAGGTAGCACAGTTTGAAACTGATTGTATGGCGCTGTGGGCGCACTGCCGTCCCGGTTTGGAGGCGCCCGTGATGCAGCGCATTATCGATACGATGAAAAAAGGCGCAAGCGATATGCTGAAGCTGGCCGAAACGGCCAAGCCTGCCGAGATCGGCCGTTTGGTGGTGCGTTTTGATTTGGGCGAGTTTACGTCGTGGTGCACCACCACGGTAACGCTCAAATATGCCGACGGGACCACCTTTGAGGCCGGCAAGGGCACGTTTAAGGCGTTGCAGGTGCGTTTGCAGAAATATGAGTACAGCTTTGAAATCCCTGCCAAGCCGTTTGAGGCGGTGGAGATTGCCGTGTGCGGTTACGGCGCTTCGGGCGTTCGTTACGTTTCTGCCAACATTGACGGCAAGGAATACGTGCCTGCAGGGATCGCCAAGGTGAGCGGTCAGGTGGAGCATCCCGAATTTATGCTGGCCGACGATAGCCGCGCCGCCGTATTTAACGAGCAGGAAATGCTGCAGTTCTTTGTGAACGATATTACCCGACACAAGAAAAACAGCGTTACTGTTGCTATGAAAGAATGGTAAAACATAGGAGCCGCCCTTTTGCGAGGGCGGCTCCGTTCTTTTTAATACAGCAAGAATTGTCCATAAAAAATCACAAAACTGTCTTGTAAAGAACGGCGAGATTTGATACTATACAAGCAAGAAAGCCTTTAGGGAGGTAATGCTATGTTAACGGAAAAGCAAATGCAAGAGCTGATAGACAGCCTGCCGCTCGACGAGCTGGTCGGTCAGGTTATCAACTACGAACTCGGCAAGCGCCACGATAAGGAATGGATGGCACAGATCATTCGCGAAACCAAGCCCGGCAGCATCTATTACGGCAACTCGGGGGAGGAGCTGTGCGAGTATATTCGAGGCTTGCAAGAGGAAGCGTGCAGCGTTCCCACGATGTACGTGGCCGACGTGGAGCACGGCCCCGGCTGCGGCGCGCCCGTGGAGGAGCTGTTGCCCGTGCCGATGGCGTGGGGTTCGGTGAACGATCCCGAGCTTGTGGAAGCGGCGCATCACGAAACTGCAAAAATTTGCCGTAAGCATCGCCGTCACTTGGCGTTGTCGCCCGTGGCAGATATCAACATCAATTTCCGCAATCCGCTTGTGAACACCCGTGCCGTGTCGGACGATACCGATACCGTTATCCGTTTGTGCACGGCGGCGGTAAAGGGCTTCCAGAAGGACGGTATGATGGCAGCCTGCTGCAAGCATTTCCCCGGTGACGGCGTGGACGACCGTAATCAGCATTTTCTTACGTCGATCAACTCGCTGTCCAAGGAAGAATGGATGAACACCTACGGCCGCGTGTATAAGGCGATGATCGAGGCCGGCACGATGTCTATTATGGTGGCGCACATTGCGCTGCCTGCGTTTGACGAAAAGGTGGATGATATTCTGGGTTATCCGCCTGCTACGCTGAGCAAGAACCTGATGACGGGCTTGCTGAAGGAAACGCTGGGCTTTGAAGGCTGTATCGTTTCCGATGCGATGAGTATGATCGGTGCGTGTGCGATGGTGCCTGCCGAGCGCTTGGCTGTGGAATATCTGAAGGCAGGCGGCGACCTTATTTTGTTTGCGTTGCCGACCGACCACAAGTATATTATGGAAGCCGTACAGAGCGGTGAGCTGCCGCTGGAGCGCGTGAAGGATGCGGTGCTGCGCATTTTCCGTATGAAGAACAAGGTGGGGCTGTTTGGCGAAGAAGAAGCCATTATGGCCAAGCTGGAGGGTGATCCGCTCACGGCGATCCGCGAAATGGACCAAGAGCTGGCCGATCGCAGTATCACGGTGGTGCGCAATGCCCGTGGCTTGTTCCCGCAAAAGAACCTGAAGCCCGGCGCGAAGATCCTGCAGGTGCTTATTCAAATTGAGGAGCCCAACGGCGGCAACGTGAACTACCGCCCGATGGAAACGGTGGAAGAAGAACTGAAAGCCCGTGGCTACGAGGTGACAACGAAGATCAATCCCAAGCACTACGACGTGAAGGACGCCGTGGAGAAATACGATCTGGTGCTGCTTAACTGCCGCATCAGCTCCAGCAACTACTACGGTGGTACGCTGAGCCTTGGCTGGGGGCAGGTTATGGCGCTGTGGCGTGGGTATTTGATGCAGCATCCGAACCTCATCTTTACGTCGTTCGGTGATCCGTACAAGCTGTACGATTACCCGTTTGCACACACGTATATCAACACCTATTCGCCCACCAAATCGTCGCAGCGTGCGTTCGTGAAGGCGCTGCTCGGCGAGATCGAAGCCGTGGGCAAGAATCCCGTATCGCACGAAGGATTTTTCGAACGCGAGGTGTAAGTATGAATACTTCTGTTTTGGTGCGTGGCAACGCACGGTTTACGGTGATCGGCGAGGGGCTTATGCGGATGGAATACGCCGAGGATGGCCGCTTTGTTGATGAAAAAACGTTGTTTGCGGAGGAGCGCACATACGACGGTGCGCCGTTTGACGTGAGCGACGACGGCGCGGTGCTGACGATTCGCACCGCACGCATTGTGCTGACGTACAACTACGCCCAAAACGAGGGGTTTACCGAAAAAACGCTGCAGGCCGACATTTTGGAAAACGGGAAACGTTGCGACGTGTGGTTTGCAGGGAAAAAGAGTCATGGCAATCTGGGTGGCACGCTGCCGACGTTGGATAATATCGGCGGCTACGCGCAGGTGAAGGAAGGCGTGGTTTCACGCGATGGGTGGTATTTGCTGAACGATACGGGCACGCCGCTGCTTTGTGACGGCTGGATCCGTGATCGCAGCGAAGCCCACACAGCCGACTGGTATTTGTTTGCCTACGGCAAGGATTACAAGCTGGCGCTGCGGCAGCTGGCGCAGGTTTCGGGAAAAATGGCGATGCCGCGGCGCGCAGTGTTCGGTTCGTGGTATTCGCGGTGGCATCCGTATACCGCCAAGGACTTTTTGGCATTGGCAGACGAATACGATGCACACGATTTTCCTTTGGATATTCTGGTGCTGGATATGGATTGGCACTGGAGCAAATGGCGGTTTGTGGACAAACCCGACGATCCGCACAAGGCCAAAACGGGACACGGCTGGGGCGGCGGTGACCTTAACTGGACGGGGTATTCGTGGTGCACGGATCTTATTCCCGATCCCGATGCGTTTATGGCGGAGCTGAAGAAGCGCCGCTTGAAGGTGACGCTGAACGATCATCCTGCCGACGGTGTGCGTGAATGCGAAGACCGTTACCCCGAATTTATGACGGCGCTGGGCTATAACCCCAAGGACGGCATCAACCTGCCGTACAATGCAGGGGATAAAGCCTATATGACGGCGTTCTTCGAGCAGGTGTTGCAGCCGCTTGAGAAGCAGGGCGTGGATTTTTGGTGGGTGGATTGGCAGCAAAACAGCATTTATCCCACCGTGGCAGGAATGCGAAATTTATTGCATCTGCCGTGGCTGAATTATCTTTACTATCACCACAGCCGCAAAAACGGCAAGCGTGGATTGGGCTACAGCCGTTGGGGCGGCTTTGGCGACCATAAGCATCCGCTGTATTTTTCGGGCGATATTCACGCCACGTGGGATGCGTTGCGATTTGAAATTTATTTCACCGCTACTGCCGCGAATGCAGGTTGCTTCTATTGGGCGCACGATACGGGCGGTTTTTACGGTCGCCGCGATCCCGAGCTGTACGTGCGTTGGGTGCAATATTCTCTTACTACGGCGGCGCTGCGGCTGCATTCTACGGGCAATGAATTAGACCGCCGTCCGTGGACGTGGGGTGAGCGTGAATGCAAAGCCATTCGCGAGATGTTCCATCTGCGCGCACAGCTGATGCCGTATATCTATTCCACGGCGTATCAAAGCTATAAAAACAGCCTGCCGCTGCTGCGGCCGCTGTATTACGATCATCCCGATTGGGAGTTTGCTTACACCTGCCCCGAGGAATATTTCTTCGGCGACGCTTTTTTGTGTGCGCCCATCTGCGCCCCTGCAGGTGCCGACGGCGTGGCCGAACGGCAGGTGCGGCTTATCGGCGGCGAATATTATAATTTCTTCACGGGCGAAAGGATCAAGGGCGATTGGCGTATGGAGCGCTGCCCGTTGGAAACCTTTCCGCTGTACGTGAAGGCCGGTGTGCCCGTGCCGATGCAGCCGTATACGAACCGTATGACGGCAGAAACGCCCCAAACGCTGATCGTGAGAACGTATCCCACGAGTGGTGCGTGCGAAACGCGGTTTTCGTTGTTTGAGGACGATGGTGAAAGCGAAAAGTACCAAAACGGTGGTGGCGTGCTTACCGATTTGTGTTACCGCCGCACCGAAGACGGCGCGGTAACCTTGTCGGCACAGCCGAGTGGTGAGGCGTACGAGGGAATGCCTGCCGTGCGCACGTATCGGTTTGAATTGCCCGATACCGAGGCAATGACGGTTGCCGACAGCAGCCGTACTGCCGAGGTGATGTATGACGAAGCGGCGCGGATGAACGTTATCACGGTGGCAAACGTGCCTGCGTTTGAAAACGTGACGATTGAGATGAAATAACAAAACGGCTCGCGAAAGCGAGCCGTTTATCGTATGCGTATAAGGTTTTCGAGTTCCAACGGGGCGCCGCCGATGAGGGCTTCTTTTTTGGCGCGTGGGAGCTTTTTAACGTAATATTCCGCTTTGGAGGCGGAGGAGCGGTTTTCTGCCTGCCACACGGCTTCGATACGGACGGGTGTGTGGGAGGCGGTGTATTTAGCCCCCACGGGCTTGCCGCTGTGCTCGGCAAAGCGGCGTTCAACGTCGGTGGTGATGCCGGTGTACAGCGTATCGTCCGCGCAGCGGAGAATATAGATGAAATACGGTTTATCCACAGCGACACCCCCTTTGGTGTATTGTAACAGAAACGCGAAGGATCGACAAGAGAAATTTTTACAAAAAAGCGGTTTTGTGCGTTGACACAGCGAGGCGCTTGTGGTATAATTCTCTAAAATAAATCTTTAAAGGCGATACAGAGAGATCGGCAAGATTGGGAATACGTTACACGGTGCAGCGTGCTGCGCCGGTTTGTTATGCACGCTCACCTTGCCGTTCGGCAAGGTTTTTTTGCAGAAAGGAGAAAACACGATGGCACAGCAGTTGAAAGCGAAACTGATCGGTACCGAGTCGATGCCGTTGTTTTCCGAAACGGTAGCGGCGTGTTTTTCCATTTCCCAATTTTCTCGTTTTGATGATACGCGGTATACTGTTTTTCCCGGCTTTTGCGACGTGCACGTGCATTTTCGCGAGCCGGGTTTTTCGTATAAAGAAACCGTGGCCACGGGCTGCCGTGCAGCGGCGCGCGGCGGCTACACCGCCGTGTGTACGATGCCGAACCTTAACCCCGTGCCCGACAGTGCAGAGCATTTGGAGGAGCAGTTAAAGCTTATTCGCGAAAGCGCTTCGATCAACGTGTTCCCGTACGGGGCGATCACGGTGGGGCAAAAGGGAGAACAGCTCGCTGCGATGGAGGCGATGGCGGAAAACGTGATTGCTTTTTCCGACGACGGGCGCGGCGTACAAAGCGACGCGATGATGCGCGAAGCCATGCAGCGAGCCAAGGCGCTGGGGAAAATGATCGTGGCGCATTGCGAGGTAAACGAGCTGCTGCGCGGCGGCTATATTCACGACGGCGAATATGCGGCGGCTCACGGGCATCGCGGTATTTGCAGCGAAAGCGAATGGCGGCAGATCGAGCGTGATCTTAACTTGGTGAGCGAGATCGGCTGTGCGTATCACGTGTGCCACATTTCCACCAAGGAAAGCGTGGAGCTGATTCGGCAGGCGAAGGCAAGCGGAATCGACGTCACGTGTGAAACGGGGCCGCATTATTTGGTGCTGGACGACAGCGACCTGCAAGAGCACGGGCGGTTTAAAATGAATCCGCCGCTGCGAAGCAGGGAAGACAGAGAAGCGCTGGTGCAGGGCGTTTGCGACGGCACGATCGATATGATCGCGACCGACCACGCGCCGCATTCGGCTGAAGAAAAGAGCAAGGGCTTGGCAAACAGCGCTTTTGGCGTGGTGGGGCTGGAAACGGCGCTGCCCGTCTTAAATACGGGGCTGGTGCAAACGGGTGTGATCACCTTGGAGAAGTTGGCAAAGCTACTGTGCGTAAACCCGCGGCAGCGGTTTGGTATCCCGTATGATAACTCGTTCACGGTGTGGGACCTGAACGAAGAACGCGTGGTAAACCCGAGTGAATTCTTGTCGATGGGTAAGGCCACGCCGTTTGAAGGAACAACGGTAAGCGGTCGCTGTGTGCTGACGGTATGTAACGGGCACACGGTGTTTTCGGAAAATTAAGGGAGGCAACGGATTATGGCAAAACGTACGGACATTAAGAAAATTCTCATCATCGGTTCCGGCCCGATCGTGATCGGTCAGGCGGCGGAATTCGACTACGCAGGCACGCAGGCGTGCTTGGCGCTCAAGGAAGAAGGCTACGAGGTGGTGCTTTGCAACTCCAACCCGGCCACCATTATGACGGATACCTCCATTGCCGACAAGGTGTATATGGAGCCGCTGACGCTGGAATACATTGCGAAGATCCTGCGTTACGAGCGTCCCGATGCCATTGTTCCCGGCATCGGCGGTCAAACGGGCCTCAACCTTGCGATGCAGCTTGAAAAGAAGGGCATTCTGAAGGAATGCGGCGTGGAGCTGTTGGGTACCAGCAGCGTGAGTATTGAACGCGCGGAAGACCGCGAGCTGTTCAAAGAACTGTGCCAGTCTATCGGCGAGCCTACCATTCCTTCCGAGATCACCTACAATTTGGAAGAAGCCGAAGCGGCGGCCGAAAAGATCGGTTATCCCGTGGTGCTGCGTCCTGCCTTTACGCTGGGCGGTACCGGCGGCGGTTTTGCCAACAACGTGGAAGAGCTGCGCGAGATCGGCGTGAACGCATTTAAGCTGTCGCCCGTGCATCAGGTGCTCATCGAAAAGAGCGTGAAGGGCTACAAGGAAATCGAGTTTGAGGTAATGCGCGATTCCAACGACCACGCCATCACCATTTGCGGTATGGAAAATATCGATCCCGTGGGTGTGCACACGGGTGACTCGCTCGTGGTGGCGCCGATCATGACGCTCAACGACCACGACTTGAAAATGCTCAACGACAGTGCTATCAAGATCATTCGCGAGCTGAAGATCGAAGGCGGCTGTAACGTGCAGTTTGCGTTGAACCCCTATTCGAGTGAATATTATCTTATTGAAGTGAATCCGCGCGTATCGCGTTCGTCGGCGCTTGCCTCGAAGGCCAGCGGTTATCCGATCGCCCGTGTGACGGCGAAGATCGCGGTGGGTATGGCGCTGGAGGATATTGCCATTGCCAACACCACGGCGGCGTTTGAGCCTCGCTTGGATTACGTGGTGGCCAAGCTGCCGCGTTTCCCGTTCGATAAATTTGCCACTGCTCCCAACACGCTGGGTACGCAAATGAAGGCTACGGGTGAAGTGATGGGCATCGGCTCCACGCTGGAGGAATGCTTGCTCAAATCGGTGCGTTCGCTGGAAACGGGTGCGTATCATTTCCACCTGCCGAAGTTTGACGGCTTTAGCAACGAGGAGCTGCGTGAGTATCTGAAGGTATTTAAAGACGATAACATTTTCGCGGTGGCCGAGCTGCTGCGCCGCGGCGAAACCGTGGCCGAGCTGCACGAGATCACCAAGATCACCCCGTATTTCCTCGAGGCGATCCAACGCATCGTGAAAATGGAAGATACGGTGTGCGCTGCGCCCAAGGATAAAGACGTGCTGCGCGCAGCGAAGGTGATGGGTTTCTCCGACCGCTTCATTGCGAAGCTGTGGGGCGTGAGCGAGCTTGAGGTGTACGAGCTGCGCCGTGAAATGAAGCTGTTCCCCGTATACCGTATGGTGGATACCTGCCACACGAATGCGTATATTCCGTATTTCTATTCGTCCTATACGGGCGAGAACACCTCGGTGCTCACCGACCGTAAGAAGATCATCGTGCTGGGTGCCGGCCCGATCCGTATCGGCCAAGGCGTGGAATTCGACTATTCCACCGTGCACGCCGTACAGACCATTAAGGCGGCAGGCTACGAGGCCATCATTATCAATAACAACCCCGAAACGGTTTCGACCGACTATACTACGGCGGGTAAGCTGTACTTTGAACCGCTCACGCCCGAAGACGTGATGAATATCGTGGAATTTGAGCAGCCCGAAGGCGTGATCGCCTCGCTGGGCGGCCAAACGGCCATCAATTTGGCGGAGCCGCTGATGAAGCGCGGCGTGCGCATTATCGGTACGGATTGCGAAGCGATCGACCGCGCCGAGAACCGCGACCGTTTTGAAAAGATTTTGGAAGAGCTGGAAATTCCGCAGCCCAAGGGGCGTGCCGTGACCTGCATTGAAGACGGTGTGGCTGCGGCGGCCGAGATCGGGTATCCCGTGCTGGTGCGTCCGAGCTTCGTGTTGGGCGGCCGTGCGATGCAGATCGTGGCCAAGGAGGAACACCTGCGCCACTATCTGAAGACGGCGGTGGAGATCGACGAAGACAAGCCCGTGCTGGTGGATAAATACATCCAAGGCAAGGAAGTGGAGATCGACGCCATCTGCGATGGCCGCAACGTGTTTGTTCCCGGCATTATGG
>JAZQTE010000350.1:0-8035 GCA_045630505.1 Acutalibacteraceae bacterium
TCCGTTATTTTTTTGTTTGCCCGAAGGGATTCGAAAGGCCGTGAAGAAAACGCCACGGTGTGGCGTTTTTAGGCCGTGGGATTTATGCGCCCTAACGGGCTGTACCGAAACTCAAAGACGAGAAGAAACTGCCGCACCGTATAAGGCCCCCTTCGGGCGCGCCAAAAAGACGGGTATCGCAAAAGCGATGCCCGTCTTTTTCAATGCAACGAAGGGATTCGAAAGGCCGTGAAGAAAACGCCACGGTGTGGATTCGTGTGTAGGTGATTTTGGCAAATCACACTTTTTGATTTTCTGCGGGTATTTTCTTGATTTTTAATGGTGAGTGCGATATACTTTCTTTAGTTGTAATGTTAAGGAGAGATAAGGGTATGATTCATTCGTTTTTACTGATCGGCCAGTCGAATATGGCTGGGCGCGGTTTTCCTTCAGAGGTTGATCCGATCGTGTCGGATTCCATTAAGGTGCAGCGCAACGGTCGTTGGTGGAAAATGTATACTCCCGTGAATCCTGATCGCGTTACGGCCGGTATTTCGCTGGCAGAAAGCTTTGCGTTGGCGTATGCCGAGGCGCATCCCGACGTTACGGTGGGACTTATTCCGTGCGCTGACGGCGGAACCGATCTCAATTGGTGGCAGGAAGGCGGCGTGCTTTATGATAACGCTGTAAACCACGCCCGTTTGGCGCAACGCTCCTCCACGATCGTAGGGGTGCTGTGGCATCAAGGTGAATCGGATTGCTACGAGGGGAAATACCAACGGTATGCGCAAAAGTTTATACCGATCATGCGTGCGCTCCGTCGTGATCTCGGCTTGGAGGACGTACCGTTCCTGCTGGGCGGGCTGGGAGATTATCTTGCAAACCACCCTTATCGCACCGAGGACGGGAATTTGGTGTTTACAAACTATGTTCACGTGAATAAAGCGCTGCAGGAGATTGCTGAGGCAGAACCCTTAACAGGCTTTGTTTCGGCAGAAGGACTGGCGGGTAATCCCGATAATATGCATTTTTCCGCCAAGGCATTACGTGAATTCGGTCTTCGCTATTATCGTGAATTTGAACGTTTGGAAATTAAAGATCGCGTATTCGAAGAAAAGCCCGAAGCCGATGCGGCCATTCGTTCTATGCTGGAAGCACTCTAAAGAAGTCAAAATTTGTCACACATTTGTACGATTTTGGCACGACAACTCGTGAAGATAATGTTATAATCAAGTTGAAAAGGGGTTGTAAGAATATGGGTTTTAAAAAATCGATAGCCTTATTGCTGGTGTTTGTATTATTGCTCGGTACGCTCGGCGGCTGTTCGGCAGGGCCGAAAAAGGTGAAGTTTGAAACGCCCGAGCAGCAGGCGATTGTGGAAACGGCGTTGAGCTATTTGGCACGCGGTTCACGTATTCAATATGCCGATACGCGCTTGACACAAGGGGATTTTGTGCCTTCCGAGGTGCGCTACCGTTGGCAACGAGGGAAAAATTCGCCTGAGGATGCAACGCAGCAGCAGTATATTTATACAAACTGTGCGGCTTTTACGTACGATGTTTATTTTGAAGCGCTGGGCTATGATATCTTGTCTTACACTACTGCCAGCCTGATTCAATCGCCCACGGACATTATGCCGTATAAGTATTTCCCTTCGGGCAAGGAAACCGAGGAAAAAATGGCGGAAGTCGAAAAAGAGTTTCGTTCACTTTTGAAACCCGGCGATATTATCGTGGTGCGGTATAATGGAAAAAGTAAAGGCAACGGCCACGCAATGCTGTACGTTGGCCCCGATGTGCTGAAAACGGTGATGGCGGAAAAGAACAATCAGCAGGAAGGCTCTGCCACCACGGCAAGCACTACGGCCGCGGCAGAAAATGAATATGTTTACGACATCATCCACAGCGGCGGCAGCAACTACAATTACTCGGCCTACACAGAAAAGTTTGAGAAAAAAGGCAGCATCTCGATGACGTCGGTGGATATGCTGTTTAATCCCGAAAGCTCGCGGTATGTATTCTCAAAGCTTCTCAGCTTCGGTATCGTACGTCCGTTGAACCGTTATGAAGGCGGCGTACCCGAAAAAACACAAAACCGCATTAACAACCTCTACGGCGTTGTGGCAGAAAAGCTGTGCAGCCACACGGTGAGCAACACAGTGAATCCCAATGAGGAAATAACGTTTACGTTCTCGGTGGAGAACACCACCAAATACCCCGTTAAGCTGGAGATAAAAGATATTGTTCCCGAATATACCGAATACGTTAGCGGCGCCGAAGCCGTAAGCGGAAGTGATCTTTCTTGGAATCTGACGGTAGCGGCAGGGGAGGTCAAAACGGCAAGCTATACTGTAAGGGTGAAAGCTGATGCTCCGTACGGCACCGTTATTCGCAGTGAGGACGGCACAGTTGGTGGCGTCGATGCCGATTGTAAGCCGATAACCGTTGCTAAAACGCTCACCAAGGAGCAGCAGGCAGCCGTGAAAACTGCAATAACAGAGCTTGGTGATAGCGAATTGCGTGCAACGGCGTTAGCGAATGCGATCTACGAAAAGGTGGTTGGGCGCGGCGATTTACTGGATGCCACCTACGAAGAAACGCTGGCCGCTGTTTTTGTGAACTATCTTGATTTGCCCACCCATTTCTCACCTGCACTGGATGGAAAATACACGTCTATGCTGGTTCCAACCTTGTACGGCGGCCGTTACACGCTGCCCGATTTGGAGGCGGACGAGGTGGAGGTGCGCACGCGCTTGCCGTATGAACGCAATCTGACGGTGGGAGATATTTTGATTGCCGCTGACGACGCCGATGCTACCTATCGGATTTTGTGTTTGTACACCGGCGACGGTATGTATAACCTGCTGGAAGGTGAATATACAGAAGAAGCGGTGGATAAGGTGTTGGAAAAATGTATTGCTTATAACCGTTATGCGGTGTTGCGCCCCTCGATGGCTCTGTAAAAGATCTCACGATTATGTGTACGGTAAACAGAATTACCGTACACATAATTTTTTTGTAAAAAACTTGAGAACGGTGTAGCATTTTTTGAAAACCTATGTTATACTGATTTCGTATTTTTATTTTAAGGAGTAGAAACCATGGGCGGATTTTTCGGTGTTGTTTCAAAGAAGGATTGTGTGTTCGATCTGTTTTTCGGAACCGACTATCACTCTCACTTGGGTACCAAGCGTGGTGGTATGGCGGTATACGACTGCGAAGGCGGCTTTGAACGCGCCATTCATAATATTGAAAATTCGCCGTTTCGCACCAAGTTTGAGCGTGATGTAGACGATATGCACGGCACTTCGGGTATCGGCTGTATTTCGGATAACGAGCCGCAACCGCTGATTGTTCGCTCGCATCTGGGCAATTATGCGCTCACCACAGTGGGGCGTATCAATAATATCGACGCGCTTGTGCAGCAAGCGTTTACGGCGGGTGTTCCGCATTTTCAGGAAATGAGCGGCGGTAGCATCAATCCTACGGAGCTCACGGCTGCGCTCATCAATCAAAAGGATACCATCGAAGAAGGTATCCGTTATGCGCAAACGCTTATCGAAGGTTCTATGTCGCTGCTGCTGCTCACGCCCGAAGGGCTGTACGCTGCTCGCGATTTCGTGGGACGTACGCCTGTGGTGATCGGCAAGAAGGAGGGCGCGCATTGCGCTTCGTTTGAGTCGTCGTCCTTCTTTAACTTAGGATATGATACGTATCGCGAGCTCGGCCCCGGTGAAATCGTGTTTATCACGGCAGATGAAGTGAAAACCTTGTTGCCCGCCCGTGACGAGATGAAGATCTGCACCTTCCTGTGGGTGTACTACGGGTATCCCACGTCCACCTATGAGGGGGTTAACGTGGAAGAAATGCGGTGCCGTTGCGGTGAAAAATTGGCGAAACGCGATCCCGTAGAGGCCGACAGTGTAGCAGGTGTTCCCGATTCGGGTATTGCCCACGCCATCGGGTATTCCAACAGTACGGATATTCCGTTCTCGCGTCCGTTCATCAAATACACGCCCACGTGGCCGCGTTCTTTTATGCCGCAAAAGCAAAGCCAGCGTAATCTTATTGCGCATATGAAGCTGATTCCCGTTGGGGAGCTGATTCGTGATAAACGCCTTATTTTGATTGACGACTCGCTGGTGCGGGGTACTCAAATGCGTGAAACCACCGAGTTTTTGTATCATAGCGGAGCTAAGGAAGTGCATATTCGTGCAGCCTGCCCGCCGATTATGTTTGGCTGTAAATACCTTAATTTCTCGCGTTCCACGTCGGAAATGGATCTCATTGCCCGTCGTGTCATCGCGCGGCTGGAAGGGGACAAGGCCGTCGAAAAGCTTCCTCTGTACACCAATCCCGATACGCCGGAATACGCCAATATGGTGGAGGAAATTCGTAAGGAGCTGCATTTCACCACGCTCAAGTATCAACGGCTTGACGATATGATCGAAGCCACGGGCTTGCCGTCGTGCAAGTTCTGCACCTATTGTTGGACGGGAAAAGAATAACAACAAAAACACGCCGCTCATTTGAGCGGCGTTTTTTACTTTAATAGGAAAAACTAAAAAAACAAGACCACCGAAAGGGGTTCCTTCCATAAAGCAGGTTTTACCTACCGCAACCTTGTAGGGCGGTGGCTTGCTGCCGCCGAAAACAAACGATATATGCAAAGAAAACGGCGGGAGATAAACCCCCGCCCTACAACAAAAGGAGTACGGACAATTTGTTCGTACTCCTTTTCACACGCCTTGCTCTGCAAGGTATAGTGTGTTACACCTTTGAGGTGTACTGTCGGGCTGTAATAAGCCTCCCTTGTGTAAAGGGAGGTGGGTCGCCGAAACGGGTCGGAGGGATTGTAAAAAGCAAAATTCTACAAAGAAACAATCCCTCAGTCACCTTCGGCGACAGCTCCCTTTACACAAGGGAGCCTTTGGTTTGTGCGCCCTGAAAGTCCGTCTTCTTTTCCTGACAAGCACTGCTTTTGTAGACACAAAAGCGAAGCCCCGCACGAGGCGGGGCAAATTTTATTTGATAAGACTGTTTTTAAAATTCAAATATTCCTCATCATTATCAAAAAAGCTATCGTATCTGAGTAACAGCTTCTCAAAATATATCGTTGTCATAAATTCTTCTTGTGTACTCAAATCATCTATCGTTGAAAAATACAGAGGATTTCTCAAACTGATTTGATAGTCTTCAGCTTTTGCATTTTGATTTAAATGTTTTGTCAACGATGCAAATGTTTTCAATTCCTGCAAACATTCATCTTTTTTACCAAGCTTCTTGTATGCCTGTGCTTTTGCCTCACAGTTCCAAAGTTTGTGACACACGAAGAAATCTTCGCAGCCCTCATCAAAAATCGAGAGTAATTTCTCGTGAGCACAGCACCAAGACAGCACTTTTTCATATTCTTTTTGTTCAAGTAAGGCTATTCTTTTTAGTTCAAAAAGTTGATCCATGATTAAATAGCACTCAAACAAACCGTTTTCAGTAAATCTTGCGTGCTCCAAATAATCCTTGCGATATTCTAATATTTGTGCCTTTCCAACGATTTTTTGTCTATATCCGTTTGCGCTGATTTTTTCCACCGCATCAACGGCTTTTTCAAATTCACCTATTTCACAATATATTCTTCTCAACATATTAAGAGCTTGGTCTACTTTTTTAATATCTCCGCAAGTATTTACGACTTCTGTGCAGACCTTAACAGCTTTTTCGATTGCGTCATGCTTTTCTTTTTCATCTTTTGAAATCCGATTAACCATTGACAAAGAAAATGCAAGATAGATTTTTAAATCGGGACTATTCGGGTACTTTTTCAACCCCTCGCTGATAATCTCAATTTCTTTATATGTGTTCATGCTGTCGTCGGCAGCCTTCATGATTGCTTCCACATCATCATTATAGCTACTTGTATGATACCCAAAAAGGCGGTCTATGGAGACACCGAAAAATTCCGCAATGATTGGAAAGAGACTGATATCGGGAGCGCATTGATCATTCTCCCATTTTGAAACAGCTTGTTCCGAAACGCCAAGCTTTTCGGCAAGCTGTGCTTGAGTAATTTTCTTTTCCTTGCGGAGTGTATATATATTTGTTCCTATATTCATAAAAAATTCTCCTTGAAAGTATTTTCGTGATCACTGTAATCATTATATCGTAGTTTTTTATAACATCCAACATATCAAAAAGATATTTTGTGTGAAGAAAAGTCAACCGGGGGTTGGATTTGGAAAAAAGAACGGTATAGCCTTTTTTAAGGTTATACCGTTCTACCTGCTTTATCGCAGGCGCGCCAAGGTGGTCTTGTTTTTTGGGTGTTTTGAATTTAGTGACACGAATGAAATGTACGTGAAAACCTGATTTTCTTAATTATTCTTCCTTGTTGTTAATAGTACAATTTTTTATCCTAACTTTCCCTTTTTGATTTTGGAAATTATGAATATTTGCATTCTCTATTTTTGCATTAAATGAGGCAAAACCTAAAGCATCAACAGTAAAATCTTTAATAGTAACATCTTTGCAACTTTGCAAAGCCATACCTTGAATTTGACAATTAGTAAAAGTTATGTTTTCGTTATTGTCCAACTTAATTGTTGCAATCAATTTCTCTAATTTATCAATTCTTTCCTCTAACGATTTGATGTATTCCATATTATCCATAAAATCACCCCTATGTGTATTATAGCATAAAAGCGGCGGAGGGGCAAGAAAAAGTGAAATATTCGGCTTACGCCGAATGTGAAATAATGACCTGCGGTCATTGTGAAATTTTCTGCTGCGCAGAAAGTGAAATGAAATTCGCCCCTAACTTGCTTGAAAACACCTCTATTTCATTTAACAACTCATTACACTCTAAACAAGTATTGTGCGTATAACATCTTATTAAATTTTCACACGCTCTCTTAGTTGCATCAATCATTTCAATAAGCGTTTTTTCTTTTGCTATGCAATCTTCCTGCAAAGTTGTAGCGCCAAATGTAAGATAAAAACTTTTATGCATATCTTTGTACAGAACTAAATCTGCATACATTTTTGATTTTTCTGCGTTTTTTATATCCTGTTCGTTGCTACGCTTTAGATTTACTTGTTCTGAATAGTAAACTGCAAGGTTATAATTCGCATAACTACGATATGAATCATTTCTCGAGAAATCTAAAAGTCTTTCGCTAACTTTGAGAATTTCTGCATTAACCATCTCTTTTTGAACATCTGTCTCAATTTTGTCGTGCATAGTACGAAGAAAATTTAATGTAACAAATAAGAGTTTGTCATTTGTTGGATAATACTTTAACTGTTTTTCTATTTCATTCCACTTTGTATACAAAGATTGATATGTTATATTATCTTTTTTATTCTCGTTCTCGATTTCTTCGATGAATGCATCAACCTGTTGTGTTGCAATACCACACAAATCATCTAACGACACATTAAAAATTCTTGACAAAGAATACAAGGTGACAATGTCTGGAGTTGCAATACCGTTTTCCCACTTACTAATTACTTGATGAGAAACACATAAAGCATCTGCCAATTTTTCCTGTGTCCAATTAAATGCAAGTCGGTATTTTCTTATATTCGCACCTAAAATTTCATTTACCATTATGAACACCCCTTTCTTTGATTTTATTATATAACAATCAAGGAGTTCATTCTATATGAAATTTATTGAATTACTTGCAACATAATGTAGACACATTTTGTCCCTATTGTAGCACAAGAATAGCATAAAAGCGGTGGAGGGGCAAGGGGTTAGTGAAATATTCGGCTTGCGCCGAATGTGAAATAATTTCCTTCGGAAATTGTGAAATATTGCTCCTTCGTCGCAATGTGAAATAAAATTCGCCTCTTCACATTTGCGAAGCAAATATTTCACAGCGCAGCTATTTCACATGGCGAAGCCATATTTCACTCGCCGAAGGCGAATTTCAATGGGAAAGCGTTTGAGCGCACGAAAATCAAATAAAGTGAAATATTCGGCTTGCGCCGAATGTGAAATAATTTCCTTCGGAAATTGTGAAATATTGCTCCTTCGTCGCAATGTGAAATAAAATTCG
>JAZQTE010000351.1:0-3405 GCA_045630505.1 Acutalibacteraceae bacterium
GAAATACCCCCCCGCTATGCGGGGGGATTATTTTTCTCGTGAATTTTTTGTGAATTTTCAAATAGGTGTGGACAAGCACCGTATTTTCGTGTATAATAGGCGTATTGTAGCTTCAAGGAGGAGAAAGTTATGACTCTGAAACGTGTTCTGCGCTCGGCGCTGGCGCTCACGCTCGCACTGGTGTGCCTGCTGTTTGCGGCCTGCTCCACGCCCAAGGTGGCTATGGAGGTTGGCGGCAAAACCTACGAAATGGGCGATTATCTGGCCTACGCCTTTGCCACGGCGTCCACCGATTACAACGCCTATATCTATCTTTCCTATTACGGCGAAGAAGCCTTGTCGATGGAGCAATTCACCTACGGCGAGGGCGAGGCCGCCAAAACCGTTACGCTTAAGGAATACCTGCGCCTGACGACGAAGGATTCCATCATCCGCCAAAAGGCGCTGGAGGATATGCTCACCGAGCAGGGCATCAAATGGGATGCCGAGCTGGAAAAGACGGCCAACGAAGAGCTGAAGGCCTTAAAGCCCGATCAATACATTTCGCTCGGCTTCAACAACACCCGCTATATTAATATGTATAAAGCGCTGCAGCTCAACGAGTCCTCGTTGTTCAAGGGCTTGTACGATAAGGGCGGCAAGCGCGAGGTGAAGGAAGAAGATATCCGCAAATTCTTCGACGAAAATTACCTCAGCTACTATATGTTCGAGATCTCGCTGGTAGACGATAAAAACGCCGCCCTGAAGGACGAGATCGTGAAGGACTATCAGAAGCACTTCGACGAATACTTGGCCGAGTTTAACAAGTCCAAGAAAACGGCCGAGGATTTCCAAAAGATCTACCGTCAGTTTAAGGCCGATACCGCCGAGGCAGAAAAGAGCGAAACCACGACCACCACGACGGGCACCGGAACCACCACGACGACGGCTGCTACCACCACGACCACCACTACTACTACGACCACGACTACCGCTACGGGCACCGGCACGGGCACGGGTTCTTCCTCCACCGAGGAAACCAAGCCCGAGGAAACCGAGCGTCAGGATATCGTGAAGGTAGCCGACGGTGTGGATGAAGAGCTTGTGAAGGCTGTCGAGAAGATCGCCGAAGGCGAAGCCAAGGTCGTCACCTACAAAAAGGGCGGCACCGCCAACACGCTGGCGCTCATTTTCCGTATGGATCCCGAAGCCGATCGCGGCCAAGACGAAAACAAGAAGGATATTGATTACTACAAAGACAGCCGCGACCAAACTCTGCAGCACATGAAGTACAAAGAGTTTGACGTTGAAGTCAAGGCCAAGATGGCCGAGCTGGAAAAGACGGCCGTTATCAACCAAAAGGCGATCAAAGCCGTCGACTACGCCGAAATGTTCGGTCTGTAATCAAAACAAAAGGCAACGCGAAGGGGTTGTGTCCGCAAGGACACAACCCCAGTTTTATTCGCCTTGCGGCGAGTTCTATTGCTACGCAGTGATATTTGGACTAAAGTCCAAGTGATATTGCCTGCGGCAGTTTATTGGCGAATAAAATACCACTGAAACCTTTGGTTTCAATAACACTATTGCCGAAAGGCAATAATATCACTCCGACAAGGTCGGAATATAACTTGAAAGACTATCCGTTTTTGTATAATAAATTTAGCGGTGATAAGTATGGTTGATAGTATTTTAAGGGATAAAGCAAATTAAAAGCGGTGTAGAAATTTTCTACACAGCTTTTTTCACAGTCCTTCAGAGTACGACTCTAGAGCGTTGCCTTTTTTCTGCCTCTGCCGCAAAGCTCCCTTACTGTAGGGGAGGCGTTTCGCCTCCCGTCAAAGCTCGCACGAACTCCACGGACAACCGAAAACGCGTGTGTCGATAACAGAATAAAAACTATCAAAAAAAGTATTGACAAACCGAAAAGTCTATGGTATACTCACTCTTGCGTTTGCGGCTTTAGCTCATCTGGTAGAGCGCCACCTTGCCAAGGTGGAGGTAGCGAGTTCGAGCCTCGTAAGCCGCTCCAAAGCCCCAAGGACGAAAGTTCTTGGGGCTTACTTTTTCACTTGATGAAACAGATAAAACACGAAAACCCGAATGCAACAGCATTCGGGTTTCTTTTTGTTTGTGTGTATGTAATTACAGAACATAATTCAAAAACAAAAACACGGTACCGCCGATGAAGCTTAAAAACAGCGAAAGGAAGATCCACACCCACCGTGCGGCACGCTCCTCCTCGAAATCCAAAAAGGTTTCCATTTGCTTTTGACGGTCGGTAATTTGCTTGGACGTGTTGTACACTTGGTAGGAGGTGATCTGCGAAGCTACGTAGATGAGCAGCGCCCCGGCCACGGTGTACAGCAGGGAGGAGGCATACAGATGCCACGTAGCGAGGAACGGCTCCTTTTCCAAGCACAGCGTATTGATAGTGCCGGTGGACAGTGACAGCACGATACCGCTGATAAACGTGTAGACGTTGTTGTTGATAAGCATCCACGGCAGACAGAGACGTTTAAAGATCGCGTTCATATCATTCGCTCCTCTCAATGGCATCTAACTTCAATTCAAGCTCGTTAAAGATTTCTTCGGCCACGCGTTTAAGCATCAGCAATTCGGCCTCCGTGGCGGCCTGCAGCAGGCGAGAACGCAGCATATCGAATTTTGTGTCAATATATTCGGCGGCGGCGCTCACGGCATCGTAATGCTCACGAAAGCCCTTCATGCGGCGCGAATTGGCACGCAGCCGCCCCAGTGCGGCGTATTCGTCGATCTTCGCCTTGGCGGTCGTTTCCATGGCGGCTTGGCGCTCTTGCAGTGCATCCTGCTTTTTGTCGAAAAGATCGCCCAGCTCCTCCTTGGTGATAAAGCAACCGCTATCGGCTTCGGCCTTTTCGGGGGTGCTTTTATCCACGATCGCCGCAAGCCATCCGTCTTTACGGCACTGCTCTTTCAAGATCTCGCAGCAGAAATCGCGTTTTACGGAATCGGGATGCACGTTGCCGAACGTATCCGCAACGAGCTTTTTTACCAGCACGCCGCGTTGGAACAGCGCCGTTATGGCGGTCTTGTCGTCGGCGGTGACGGCGTCGGCCGCCAAATGCTGCAGGGCGGTAATTTGCTTTTCGGAAAGAATACGGCACCAATGCGACGGCAAGCCCAGATCCTGCTCAAGCGGGAAACACCAGCCGTCCTCACTGCCTTTTTCCTTCACGTATTCGTAGGCATGGTGCGCCACCTGCTCCAGCAGCTTGGGAATACCGCCCGACAACGCGTAAATGCGGCAAAGCAGTTCCTCGGAAAAGCTGCCGACCGTGTGCCCTTGCAGCTTCTCCAGCAGATAGCGTTTCACCTGCGCCAACGTCCAGCCCGAAGGCAGGATCGGCTCTTTGCCGAAATTGGTGACGAAGAAGGAGCCGCTGACGT
>JAZQTE010000352.1:0-4351 GCA_045630505.1 Acutalibacteraceae bacterium
TGTTCCTTAACAATACGAAATTGTATCTCAACGGAACTATGGTGGAGGGCAAGGTGGTATTCCCGAAGGAAGCGGTGCATATCGGTGAGGGTGTTATGTACGGCTATCCCTACATTACCGAAGCCGTGTTTGAAGCCGGTATCGAATCCATCGGCGGCTACGTGTTCCCTGCGTGTGACAACTTGGAAGCAGTTACGATTCCGAATACGGTGAAAACGCTGGGCAGCTGCCTGTTCTACGATTGCGATTCGCTGGAATCCATTGTAATTCCTAACAGCGTTACCGAGCTTGGCTGGGGCGTGTTCCAGTTGTGTGACGGGCTGGAGGAGATCACGCTCGGCAGCGGCGTGAAGGAGATCGGCGGCAACGCGTTTGAAAAATGCGATGCACTCACCACCGTGAACTATCGCGGCAGCGAAGCGCAAAAGCAAAAGATCAAGATCGGCCAAGAAAACTCGTGGCTGAAGAATGCGAAATGGAACTATAACGTGAAATAAGCGCATAACAAAATGAAGCCCCCGATGGGAGCGGGGTTCTTTTTGCGTATTGTTATTTTTGAAGAGCGGCAAACACCGTGGCAGCAATTTCTTCGGCGGCAGTTTCCACCGAAAGCTGCGCGGAATAGGACTTATCACGCGATGTGATCTCTACGATGTTTTGCTTCATGTTGCGGGGGCTGACGATCACACGGTACGGTACGCCCAAAAGATCAGCATCCGAGAACATTACGCCTGCGCTCACCTTGCGGTCGTCGTAGATCACTTCAATGCCCTTGGCCTGCAGCGTGGCGTACAACTCGTCGGCATAAGCTTTTACCTGCTCGTCATCGGAGCGCACGGCACACAGATGCACGTGCCACGGTGCTACCGAGATGGGCCAGATCGGGCCGTAATCGTCGTGATGTGCTTCGCAGATGGAAGCAGCCAAACGTCCCACGCCGATGCCGTAGCAGCCCATAATGGGATACTGCGACTCGCCGTTTTGATCCACGTAGGTCATATCCATCGACTTGGTGTATTTGGTGCCGAGCTGGAAGATATTACCCACCTCGATACCGCGGGAAATGGTGATGGACGGCTTGCCGCATTTCGGGCAGATACCGCCTTCGCGGATCTTGGCAAAATCGTTAAACTCGGCGTTCGGCACGTCACGCGTCATATCCAGCCCCGTATAGTGATAATCGAGCTCGTTGGCGCCGCACGCCAAATTGTTGCGGCCTGCGAGCGACGTATCGTACAGCACGGTAAAGTTGCCGTTTAAGTTCACGGGGCCGATAAAGCCGGCGTTCAGCCCGCATTCCTCGGTGATAACGGCAGGGTGAACGTCGCAGCCCAGCAAGCGAGTGAGCTTCGCCTCGTTGACTTCCAGATCGCCGCGAATGAACAGCACGACGTAGCTGTCGTCGGCGTTGCGTTGGTATACCACCGCTTTGCAGGAATCGGTTTCCTTGGCTTTCAGGAAGGTGCACACGTCTTCGATGGTGTGCATATCGGGGGTGTATACCTTTTCGAGAGCGTTGGAAACCTCGTCACGCTCGGCAGGGATCACCGAATCGGCGGCTTCCATATTGGCGCGGTAATCGCAATCCTTACAAATGGCAATGGAATCCTCGCCGATGGAGGTGAGCAGCATAAATTCGTGCGAAACGCTGCCGCCCATCATACCCGAATCCGATGCCACCGAGATCACCTCGGGCACGCCGGCACGGGCGTAAATGCGTTCGTACGCCTTGTGGCATACGTCGTAGTAGCTTTCCAGATCCTCTTGGCTGGTGTGGAAGGAATAGGCATCCTTCATTGTGAATTCACGCACGCGGATCAGGCCGGCACGGGGGCGAGCCTCATCGCGGAATTTGGTTTGGATCTGATATACCATAAAGGGATATTTGAGGTAGCTTTGGCCGTATTCACGCACCAGATGCACGGCAGCCTCCTCGTGCGTCATACCCAGTACCAGCGGATTGCCGCTGCGGTCGTTAAAGCGGGCCATTTCCTTGCCGATGCTTTCGTAGCGCCCCGATTCCTGCCACAGCGATGCAGGCATCACCACGGGGAAGTGCACCTCCTGCCCGTCGATAGCGTCCATTTCCTCGCGAATGATCTGCTCGATCTTGCGAGTGATGCGCTTGAGCGGCATATACGACGAGAAAATGCCGTTGGCCATTTGCTTCATATAACCGCCGCGTACCATCAGCGCGTGGCTTTCCACCACGCAGTCCGACGGCCGTTCGCGAAAGCGGTCGCCAACCAGTTTGTCCAACTTCATAAGAAAACCTCCGTTTTGAATAATCAATAAAAAACGCCCTAACCAAACGCAACGTTTGATTAGGGCGAACAATACACAGTCCGCGGTACCACCTAACTTCGGAAATTCCGCACTTTGTTCTCGTAACGGGAGAAACCGGTAACGCTTGTATCGCGCACAGCTCCAAGATGGGTTCGGCATTCGGTACTAAAGGCTTTCAGCGGCCGCCTTCTCTCTGCAAGCACCGTGGATGCGTACTGATTCTTATCACAGCTTTTGTCGTTTTGAAAATTGTAACATACAGCCGCCGAAAAGTCAATTGCCGAAACGAAAATTCAAAAAAATATGGTATGCGTGCAAAAAAATCTTGAAATTTCCCAATGGATATTTTATAATAATGGGTATCAGTATGGTTTAGTATGAAATGCTGGGAATTTAGTTAAAGGGAGTCTTACAAAATGAAAACATTGTACTCGGGAAAAACCAAAGACGTTATGCTCGATGAAGAAACCAATATCGTCAGCCTGCTGTTTAAAGACAGTATGACGGGCGAAAACGGCGTATTCGATCCCGGCTCCAACACCGTTGGTGGCAGCGTTGCGGGTAAGGGCAAGATCGGCCTCACCATTTCCAAGTATTTCTTTGAATTGATGGAGAAAAACGGCATCCCCACGCACTACATTTCGGCCGATATCGAAAAAGGTCTTATGCAGGTGCGCAACCTCACCGTGCCGAAGCTTGAGTTCGTGCTCCGTTATTTCACCGCCGGCAGTATGTGCCGCCGCTTCACGCTGGAAGAAGGCATCGTGTTCGATCCTCCGTATGCAGAAGTAACGCTGAAGGACGATATCCAAGGCGATCCGCTCATCAGCGAGCGCATCTGCCTGATGAAGGGCCTGCTCAAGGAAGGCCAGTACGACGAAGCGCAGGCCATCGTGCTGCGCGTCGGCGAAGTGCTGAAGAACGAATTGGCTCCTTTGGGCCTCACGCTCATCGATTTCAAAATTGAAATCGGTTACGACGAAAACGGCAAAATGTACGTGGCAGACGAAATTACCCCCGATATCTGGCGCGTGCGCGACGAAAACGGCAACATTCCGAACCAGCTCGATTGCTCGAAGATGCTGCTCGAGAAAATGGGCCTGTAATCGCAAAACCGCAGCGGCTTACGGAATTCACCGTAAGCCGCTTTTTATGTTAAAAGGGCGTATAAAATATGAGTACACAAACACAAATCAGAGATTTTACCAGCGGTAACGTCAGCCGCCAGCTGATTGTTTTTGCGTGGCCGCTGTTTTTATCCAATCTGTTGCAGGTCGTCTACAATATGGTCGATATGATCGTTGTGGGCAACGTGATGGGGAAGGCAGGACTGTCGGCAGTTTCGGTGGGCGGTGATTTGGCACATTTGCTCACCTTTGTGGCGATGGGCTTTTCCAATGCAGGGCAAGTGATCATTGCACAATATATCGGTGCCAAAAAGCGCGAGAAGATCGGCACGTTTATCGGCACGATGAGTTCGTTTTTGCTCATTTGCGCCGTGATCCTGAGCGTGGCGGGGCTTTTGGGGCAGGATTATCTGCTTTCGTGGATGAATACGCCCACGGAAGCGTACGGCGAAGCAAAGCGCTACGCCGTTATCAGTATGATCGGCTTGGTGTTTATTTACGGCTATAACACCGTCAGCGCCATTATGCGCGGTATGGGCGATTCCAAGCACCCGTTTATCTTTATCAGTATTGCTGCCGTACTCAATCTGATTCTCGATATCGTTTTGGTTGCTGTTTTCAAAATGGGTGCAGCAGGTGCTGCTCTTGCCACCGTGATAAGCCAAGCGGTAAGCTTCTTATCGTGCGTGTGGTTTTTGTATAAACGTCGCGGCGAATTCGAATTGAATATCCACGCTTCGGCGTTTACACATTGGAACAGAGAAATGCTGGCCGACCTTGTAAAGCTCGGAGTGCCGATGGCCATCAAAACGGCCTCGATTCAAGTGTCGAAGTTGTTTGTGAATTCGTGGGTGAACGGCTACGGCGTAGCGGTTTCGGCGTTTGCAGGCGTGGTGAACAAGATTGCGGGTGTTGCCAACCTGATTTCGATGGCAATG
>JAZQTE010000353.1:0-4068 GCA_045630505.1 Acutalibacteraceae bacterium
AGGCGGAAGCGACCGTAAGGTTTCTGCCGTGATCGACGGTGTTTCGGTGTATTCCGAAGAAGTGGTGTGGTTCCCGAAAACCAACGAAGATCCCACCTATCATTACGAAGGCATCTTGGAAGCGTTCCGTTCCGCGGCATCGAAAATGCCTCGCGTGGATGCCATTGGCGTTTCCTCTGCCGGTGTGTATGTTGATAATCGCGCTATGGTGGCTTCTCTGTTCATCAAGGTCCCCGAAGACCGCTACGAAAAAGAAGTGAAGGATATTTATCTGCGTGCTGCTGCCGAAATCGGCGATGTGCCGATCGAAGTAGCAAACGACGGTGACGTTACTGCGTTGGCCGGCGCTATGAGCTTGAACAAGAACAACATTCTGGGTATTGCGATGGGTACGTCCGAAGCCGTGGGCTACGTTGACGGTGACGGCAATATCACGGGCTGGTTAAACGAGCTGGCGTTTGCGCCCGTTGATCTGCAGGAAGATGCGATGGTAGACGAATGGTCGGGTGATAAGGGCTGCGGCGTTAAGTATTTCTCGCAAGACAGCGTTATCAAGCTGGCTCCCCGCGCAGGTATCGAACTCGACGAAGCACTCTCCCCTGCCGAAAAGCTGAAGGTCGTTCAGCTTGAGATGAACAAGGGCGGCGAGAACGTGCGTGATATCTACCGTTCGATCGGTACCTACCTCGGCCACACGCTCGCCTATTACGCAATGTACTACGAAATCGGCGACGTGCTGCTTCTCGGCCGCGTAATGTCCGGTGAAGGCGGCGATCTTATCATCGCCGAAGCCGAGCGCGTGCTTGCCGAAGAATATCCTGCTTGCGCTTCGATGGAATTGCACCTGCCCGATGAAAAGATCCGTCGCGTAGGCCAATCGGTAGCTGCCGCAAGCTTGCCGAAGCTTCGCTAATCAAAGTAAAAAAGAGCAGACACGATAGGGGTGTACCCTAAAGGACAGTTTTCAAAAGCACGGTATATCTCGAAAGAGGTATGCCGTATTTTTGCATTTGTGGACACAAATGCAGTGCTTGTCAGGAAAATTGATAAATCATAGATAAACATAAAGAAAAGGCTCTCTTGTGTAAAGGGAGCCTTTCTCATATCCCGGAAGGTAATCTTACCTATTAAGTAGTTTCTGATACAACAGACTTTCTTCCTTGATGTTAATCTTTATTTTTATCTTATTTGCAAATTGAACTATGACATTTCTATATGTACCATCAAAAACAGTTTTATATCGATAGTGATAAATTGGGGCGCTGCGATAATGCGAACCCATTGAAAATCCTGTTTCAACAATATTCCTGCGATAACGCTTTTGAGGGGGGTATAACCTAAGATGAGAAACTTTATCGAAAAATGCCCAAACTATCTGCTTCTTAATTCCATTTATAAATCTTACCGCAAATACAACCAGCCAAAATAGAATTGAGAAAATCACACACGCTGTAATAGTGCAAAGAACAAACGATAAAATTTTAATAATAAACATTATTTTGCACCGGTATCAGCTCCGCCTTGACAAGTGGGGCATTTCTTTTGAAAAATATCAGAACCGTTTGCAGTATACACTGTTTGGCAATGTTCACAGCGCATACGATACAACCATTGACCGTGATCTGTACCTCGTTCTTGCGTTCTGCCTAAGTTGATCTGATTGTTCCTATTGATATATCCAACAGCAGTAGAATGATTCTTAAACTTATCTTTATGTAACATAACAACCTCCTCCACATTATCCCAAAGTGTTACCTTTTGTGCGCTATTAACCTCGAAAACCTTGCCGTGAGATTTTTCATCATCAAACTTCATTTGAGCAAAATTATTTGAGAAGGTCGCTACGTATTCGTCGGGATGATTTTCTTTATCGCTGCAACGAAGCATTAACTCAGGGTAGGAAACAGAACCTTTATCCTCTAATATTTGTAAATATGCGCGAATGATCTTGCTGGGGATGACCATTGGCTTAGTTGCCCATTTTGGTATCTTGTGAACAGCCTTGGCAAAATTTTTATCTGCATTACTTCCTTGAATTTCCGTTTGATAGGCAGATGCAGTCTGAGAAAAACTCTGTACTATGTATGCCTTCATCAAGCTTTCCAAAACAGTATCCTTATTTTCTCCGGTAAGCTGTAACGCCATTTCGAAGCGTTTGGACAAATCATCGTTGATTTCAAATGTAAGTTTCATTTCGATCACCTCCGAGAATAGTATAACACACGAAAATTAGTTTGTCAATACTAATTTACTAAAAAACTAAAGTGTTTTTAACCCCACCGAGAAATTAGTTCAAGGTGGGGTTGTGATGTATTATTGAATTTAGTTTTATAAACTGTCCTTAAGAGTACCGATCTATGTGTCCGCTCTTTTTCTTTTGCACTTTTATACCGTGAGCACCACTTTGCCCCCGTTTTCGCCGCGATACAAAATATCGTGCGCTGCTTCGGCTTCGGTAATGGGAAGCACCTTATAAATCGTGGGCTTCACCTCACCCGTTTCCACCTTAGGCCACACATTCTTCACGAGCGCCGCCAAAATCTGCGCCTTTACCTCAGGCGTACGCGAACGTAGCGTACTGCCGATAATGCGCACGTTACGCACGTAAATATTTTTGAGATCGATTTGTGTAAACTGTCCTGCCAGGGCTGCGATCATGATCCAGCGCGCCCCGTGCTTTAAATAATGAATGCACTTACCCATAATTTCGCCGCCCAAGCAATCAATAGCCACGTCTACGGGATGGCCTTCTTCCAGCTGCTGCTTCAACACATCGGCAATATTCTCTTTCGCGGTGTTCACCACCACGTCAGCATTCAAATGACGAATGGATTGCGCGATTTCATCGGACAACACGGTAGTGATCACACGCACGCCGAAAGCCTTAGCCATCGGTATGATCACGCTGGCCAAGCCGCTGGCCCCCGCATTCATCAGCAGCGTATCCCCTGCCTTGATACCGCCTTCGATAAACAAGTTGAGATAGGCCGTAGCAAACGCTTCGGGAATAGCAGCCGCTTCGATCATCGTGCAATTCTTCGGCACGGGCATCAGCATATCGTATTTCACGTTGGCGTATTCGGCGTAACCACCGCCGCCAAGCAGGGCACACACCTTGTCGCCAACCTTCCAGTGCGATTTTTCGGCAGCACCCTCGCCCACCTCTACGATGGTGCCTGCAATCTCCAAGCCCATCCATTCGGGGCAACCGGGAGGCGGCGGATAGTCGCCCTCGCGTTGCATCAGATCGGCACGGTTGAGCGCCGCTGCTTCAATCTTCACCAAGCAATCGTCGACACCCACCACCGGATCGGGTACGTTATCCCACCGCAAACTTTTGTCTTCGTTAATTAAAACGGCTTTCATTCTCATTCTCCTTTACAGCATTGTAATACCAATTGGTACAGTTCCCATTCGTAATCGTAAGTATAGGGGTTTTCGCGTTCCCCACGCACGTAGGCTGCAAACGCCACCATCATTTCGTCGTAACGATCGTATTGCGAGGTACGTATCGTCTTTCCGCGATCTGTCCACCCTTTTCCCTCGGTATAGACGACCTCGGTATAAAGTAAGCCTTCATCACCGAACATTTCCAGCGGCCTAATCTCGGCAGTTTGCTTGGTTCCCGTTACCACCAATTGGCGGCGAACAAATCCACCAAGTTCTGCAGCGCTTGTCTTCACAAACGACGCTCCCTGCGGATAATCAAGCACTGCCATTCCGTAATCCTCGGCGCCGTCGCCGATGGCTGAATGATTGAAGGCTACAACGCGTTGCGGCTTTCCCAACAGACGATACACGAGATCCACCAGATGGCAGCCCAAGAAAAACATCATACCACCCGGAAACGCTTTTAACCAGCGGCGTACTTCGTCGGGATGATAACAACTCATCTGTGCCTCGGCACACACGATCTCTCCCAGCTCGCCACGCTCAATACGTTCCATCAATTCCATCACGGCAGGATTGTACCGATACATATACCCCGTATGGAAAACCGTCTTGTTTTGTTTAACGGTATCGATAAGGGCCTTAAAAAGCACGGGATCGGTACCGCCGGGTTTTTCC
>JAZQTE010000354.1:0-7818 GCA_045630505.1 Acutalibacteraceae bacterium
TACTCCACCAACGGCTAACAGCCGAAGGTGGTATAAGGAAGTGTTCGTATGGAACAACTGAAATTTGTGCCGGTGCTGCTGGGCAGCGATATCAACGTGTACGGTATGGCCCGTTCGTTTCACGAAGCGTACGGGTTACATTCCGTGGCGATCGGCAAGGGGCGCTTGGGTGCCACGTCCAACAGCCATATCGTGTCGGTAGAGGTTGTGGAGCCCCGTTTGGAAGAAGACGAGGTGTTCTGCCAAACGCTCATTGAGTTTGCAGGGCGCTATTCTCCCGAAACGCCGCTGTTGCTCGTGCCTTGCGGAGATAACTATACCAAGCTGCTTGCGCGCAACGGCGAAGCACTCAAGCCGTATTATAAATTCGCGTGCATCGGCGAAGAGTTGCTCACGCGGTTGAGTATGAAGGAATCCTTCTATGCTCTGTGCGATCAGTACGGCTTTGCGTATCCCAAAACCACCACGGTAACGGTGAATACGTATGAAAGCTTCGAGGTGCCGTTCGCATTCCCCGTAGTCATCAAGCCTTCGAACAGTGTGGCGTATTGGAACTGCCATTTTCCGCACAAGAAAAAGGTGTTCGTGGCCGAAACGAAGGAAGAATTTGATGCCATTATAAAGGCGATCTACGGCTCGTCGTATCAAGATCACCTTATCATTCAGGAGTACATTCCGGGTGATGACAGCCACATGCGCGTGATGAATTGCTACTGCGGCAAAGATGGCAAGGTGCGTTTGGTGGCACTCGGTCAAGCACTTTTGGAAGAGCATTCCCCCGAAGGCATTGGCAGCTACGCCGCTATCGTTCCCACCGAGGACCGTCAGTTGGCACGTCAGATGAAAGCGTTCTTGGAGGATATCGGTTATGTTGGCTTTGCCAATTTCGATTTTAAACTCGACAGCCGCGACGGCCAATACAAGCTGTTCGAAATGAACCCCCGTCAGGGCCGAAGCAGCTTTTTCGTAACGGCAGAAGGGTATAACCTCGCCAAGTTTTTGGTGGAGGACGTGCTGCTTGATAAGCCGCAGGAATGCGTTTTTGCAAACGGCGAAACGCTGTGGACGCTGATTCCCACGCACATCATTTTTGAGTACGTCAAGAACCCCGAATTGCGAGAAAAAGCGCGGGATCTTATTCGCCGCCGCAAGCTGTGCAAGTCCCTGTTCTATAAGAAGGATTGCAGCTTTAAGCGGTGGGTGTATTTCCACAAAAACCAAGCCAGCTATTTCAAAAAGTACGCCCGTTATTTTGGGAATAAGAGTTTGAGGGATTAATTATGTGCGGCTTTGCCGGTTATTTTGTTAACGGCTACGGCGGTGATCGCCGCGCCGTAATCCAAGCGATGGCCGATCGCATCATCCACCGCGGCCCCGACCAAGCGGATTATTACGTAGATGACGATATTGCGATGGGCTTTCGCCGCTTATCCATCATCGACTTGGAGGGCGGCAGCCAACCCATTGAAAACGAGGACGGCAGCAAGGTACTGATGTTCAACGGCGAGATCTATAACTACCGTGAATTACGCGAGGAGCTGCTTGCTGCAGGGCACACGTTTCGAACAAATACGGATTCCGAGGTGCTGCTGCACGGCTATGAAGAATGGGGTGCAGCACTGCTTGACCGTTTGCGCGGTATGTACGCGTTCGTGATTTGGGACAAGCAAGTAAAAAAGCTGTTTGGTGCACGTGATATTTTCGGCATCAAGCCGTTTTACTACTACCAAAACGGCGGCGATTTTTTCTTCGGTTCCGAGATCAAATCGTTTTTGTCGCATCCGTCGTTTGTCAAAGAGCTCGACGAATCCCGTCTGCCCGATTGGCTGTGCTATGAATACCTGCCCGTGCGCGAAACGTTTTTTAAAAACGTCTTCAAGCTGCTCAACGGCGAGTATTTTGAATATCAAAACGGTGAATTATCCATTCACAAATATTACGACGTAGCGGATAAATTCTGCGCCAACGAAGAGCCTTCTGCCGAGGAATGGGAACAGCGTATCGACGAAGAATTTGCCGAATCGGTACGCGTTCACCAAATCAGCGACGTAGAGGTTGGCTGTTTTTTGTCGGGCGGTGTGGATTCCAGCTACGTGGTAAACGAGGTAGTGAAGGGCAACGACCGTGTTCGCACCTTCTCGGTGGGCTATGCCGAAGAAAAATACAGCGAGCTTGCTCACGCGCAGGAGTTTTCCCGTGTGATCGGCGTAGAGAACATTGCCAACAAGGTGTCGGCCGAAGAGTATTTTGACTGGGCAGGTAAGATTCAATACTATATGGATGAGCCGTTGCCCAATCCTTCCGAGGTTCCGCTGTTCTTCTTGGCGCAAAACGCGGCCAAGTATGTAAAGGTGGTGCTGTCGGGTGAAGGCGCCGACGAACTGTTCGGCGGCTATCCGATGTATTTGGAGGGCGGCCATTTTGCCCGCTACAGCCGCTTGCCGTTATGCCTTCGTAAGGCGATGGCCGGAATTTTCAAACGCCTGCCCGACCGCGTGAAGGGCAAGCGCTTTGCCATTCGCGGCGCTATGAAGCCGTATGAGCGCTTTATGCGTGCCAACTACGTGTTCACCCGTGACGAGCGTGCCAAGTATCTCAAAAATCCCGGCACCCCGTGCGATCCCGTGGAGCTGTCCCGTCCGCACTTTAACAAAGTGGCGAAGCTGGACGAGCCCACGCAGTTGCAATACGTGGATATGCAAACGTGGATGCTGTACGATATTTTGCAAAAGGCCGACCGTATGAGTATGGCAAATTCGCTGGAGCTGCGTGTGCCGTTCCTCGATCGCAAAATGCTGGAGCTGGCCGTTACGCTGCCCACGCAGCATCGCATTCGCGGCAATACCACCAAGGTGGCGTTGCGCACGGCAGCATTGCGTCAGCTGCCCGAATGCACGGCCAACCGCCCCAAGTGCGGTTTTCCCGTGCCGCTGAACGACTGGCTGCGTCAAGACCGTTATTATGAACAGGTGCGTGCGGCGTTTGAAGGCGAGATCGCAGAAAAATTCTTCAATCGCGATGCCATTTTAGCATTGCTGGAGGATCACAAGCAGGGCCGCGCCTTGAATATGAAAAAGATTTGGACGATATATACGTTTATTCTTTGGTATGAACAGTTCTTTATATTGAACTGATTTGGATACAGAGTAGATTTGCGAGCGTTAAGTGCCGAACGGACGGGGAGTTGCCGTTCGGACGAAAAGGGTTTCCTTGCGGTTCGCAGGTCGCATCCCGCTGTTGAACGGAAGACCGTAAACCTGCCTTCTTATTCAACAACAGGAGAATAAGGAGGTAGTTTTATTATGAAGAAAACAAAACAAATTCCCTTGCTCACAATGGTAACGTGCGGTATGATCATCGCGCTCGACGTTGTGCTTACCCGCTTTGCCTCGGTAAATCTGTGGGATCGTCGCATCGGCTTTTCCTTTGTGGCGATTGCGGTGGCGGCGTACTTGTACGGCCCGCTTGCTGCTGCACTCACTCACGGCATCAGTGATGCGCTGGGTGCTATCTTGTTTCCAACGGGAGCGTATTTCCCCGGCTTTACACTCACGGCGGCGCTTATCGGTGTGATCTACGGATTAAGCTTTTGCCGTTCTGCCAAATGGTGGCGTTCGGCGGTGGGTGTGATCGCGGCACAGCTTTTGTGCAGCGTGGGGCTAAACACGCTGTGGATTTCTATCACCAATCACGCACCGTATCTGGCGATCTTGCCGGGACGATTGATTCAAGCGGCCGTTATGACCCCCGTGCAGCTGGTGGTGGTTCCGCTGGTGCTGGTGGCTTTAGAACGCAGCGGCGTATGTCGGCTGTTAAAGCTCGGCACTTGACAAAGGTAGTATAATATAGGTGTAATGTGATTTTTACAAGGAGGAAGCAATTATGATCAACAAGAAAGGGAACACCATCGTTATGGACGATGCCAAAGCCGCCAAAGCCAAGAAAATCGTGCTGTGGATGGTTGTTGCGCTCGTGGTGCTTATTCTGCTCAGCTCGGCTTTTGTAGTAGTACCTGCCGGCTCCAGCGGTGTCGTTGTTACGCTCGGTAAAGTGTCGGGCACGCCGTTCGGCGAAGGTCTGCACTTGAAAGTACCGTTCGTGCAAACGGTGGAAATTATGTCCAATAAGATCCAAAAGATCGAAGTAGACGCTCCTGCCGTTTCGGAGGACTTGCAATCGATCAGCAGTAGCATCGCCGTCAACTTCCGTATCGGCAGCCAGTCGGCCTCCTATATCTATCAGAATATCGGCCAAGACTATCAAAATATTATGCTGCTTCCCGCGGTGCAGGAAAGCATGAAATCCGTTACCGCCAAATATACCGCCGAAGAGCTCATCACCGCCCGCGCGCAGGTCGGTCAAGAAGTGAAGACCACGCTGGAGGATAAGGTGAGCAGCTACGGTATCGTGATTGAAAAGTTCAACATTGTCGACTTTGAATTTTCTGCCGAGTTTGATGCGGCTATCGAAGCCAAGCAGGTGGCGGAGCAGAACCTCATCAAGACCAAGACCGAACAGGAGCAGGCCCTCGTAATTGCCGAGGCCGAAGCCAAGAAAAAGGTTATCGCTGCCGAAGCGGAGGCCGAAGCGATTTTGAAGAAGGCCGAAGCGCAAGCCGAAGCTAACCGCAAGGTGTCGGCTTCGCTTAACGAAAACCTCATCGAATATTCCAAAGTAGAAAAATGGAACGGCGAGCTGCCCGTTGCTACGGGCGGTAACACCTTTATGGATATCTCGGGTGTCGCCGGTCAATAACACGTCAGCCGCAAGCGGGCAACGGGTATACCGTTGCCCGTTTTTTGTCGCGGTTGCATTCCGAGTGGATCTATGGTATACTGCTGATAAGAAAACGCTGGGCGGTGTGAAGCAATGAAAAGTTGGCTTAAAAAAATAATGATCATCCTGCTTTGCTTGGCGTTTCTCGGCGCGGCGGCAGTGCTTGCCGTGAACGGTCACGTAAAAGCGGTGGGGAAAAGCCGCTTGCTCACGGTAGCGAATGCAGCCGAACTTACCGATGTGGACTGTATCATCGTGCTTGGGTGTCAGGTGCGCAGTGACGGCAGCCTTAGTCATATGCTTCGTGACCGTTTAATACGCGGTGTCGAGGTGTATAACACGGGCGCCGCGCCGAAGCTGTTGATGAGCGGCGATCACGGTCGTACCAATTATGACGAAGTCGGTGCTATGAAGCAATACGCTATTGATGACGGCGTACCGTCCGAAAACGTGTTTATGGACCATGCGGGATTTTCCACGTATGAAACGATGTATCGAGCCAAGGAGATATTTAAGGCAGATAAAGTGATTATTGTAACGCAGGAGTATCACTTGTACCGTGCTCTGTACATTGCCGAACGGTTAGGACTGGAGGCCTACGGCGTATCGTCCGACCTGAATACCTACGGCGGCCAAACGGCGCGTGACGTTCGCGAGGTTTTGGCACGGTGCAAGGATTTTGCTATGTGCATCTTAAAACCCGAACCGACCTACCTCGGCGAAGCCATACCCGTAAGCGGCAACGGTGATCTGACAAACGATTAAAAAAGGGAGAGCGCCACGGCGCTCTCTTTTTTGCGTGGCGTGTCGTTTTTTGACGTTAAAAATTTTGCCAAATTCATAAAAGGTTTACAAATACATATTGACAAGAACGGCGGGGAATGGTAAAGTAAGGAAGGATTAGCACTCCAACACATAGAGTGCTAATATCTTCGGCTGAGAGGACGGTGCGCTATGGAACTGGGAACTCGCAAGCAAAAAATCATTGCGGCAGTGGTGGATGCGTATATCCGCACGGGGGAGCCCATTGGCTCCAAAGCGCTGGTGGAGCTGCTCAATAACACCGTGTCCTCGGCCACCATTCGGAACGATATGGCCGATCTGGCAGCCGCAGGGTATTTGGCTCAGCCGCATACGTCGGCAGGGCGTATCCCCACGGCAGCCGCCTTCCGCTTGTATGTGGATAGCTTGCGCCCCACGCTTTCGCACGAAGAAGAAATGCGTATTGATGATGCGCTGTTCTCGGTGTCGGGTGATCCCGAACGTCTGTTGTCGCGAGCATCGGAGCTGCTGGCCGAAGCCACGGGTATGGCGGCGGCGGTAGCAACACCCGACCGCAAGACGTCTTGCGTGCGGCGTGTGGAGTTGCTAATGACGGGTGCCACCTCGGCGGCGGGATTGTTAATGACGGATACGGGCGCGCTTCGCAGCCGTGTTTGTCGCTTGGAAGCAGGCGGCGATACCGAGGAGCTTGCAGCGATAGCTGCACGGTTGAGCAACGAATTTGTCGGCCGTGCGCTTTCGGATATCAGCGTAGCATCGGTGCAGGCACTCTTGTGCGAAGGCGGTTTACGCTATTGGCCCGTGCTTACGGCGTTCTTGGAGCTGGCGCAGGAAGCGGCAGCAGCCGAGGTGCGGTTGTCGGGGCAGCTGAATTTGCTGCAGCATCCCGATATCCCGATGGACAGAGCCCGCTCGCTGCTCACCTTTTTGTCGCAAAGCGAATTGCTGGCAGGGATGCTTGCGTCCCATGCAGGCGGCTTGCGCGTGGTGCTTGGGAGCGAAAGCGCTCGCAGAGAGCTGGAGGGCTCCAGCTTGATCGTTACCCGTTACGGCAACGCAGGCAGCGAAGGCTCGCTGTGCCTGATCGGGCCGATGAGAATGGACTATGCGCAAGCGATTTCGCGCTTGCAGCACGTAGCGCGCACGGTGAGTGCGTTGCTCAACACAGGAGGTTTCTGATATGGAAGAAACGAAAAAGGAAATTCCCGCCGAAGAGGTGGAGAAGGAAGAAACGGCAGTTGCCGAAGAGATCGATCCGCAGGTAGCCGAGCTGCAACAGCAGCTGACTCAAGCGCAGGAGCAGTATCAGCGCGTTTTGGCGGAGTACGCCAACTACAAGCGCCGTACCGACCAAGAAAAAGAACAGCTTGGCGCATTCGTTAAGGGCGAAGCGCTCAAAGCGTTGCTGCCGGGTATCGACAATCTGGAACGCGCTGTCAACTCGCCCGACGGCCCCGAGTACCGCAAGGGCGTGGAAATGGTGATCCGTCAGTTCACGGAAACGCTCACCGCGATGGGCTTGGAGGAAATCCCTGCCTTGGGTGAGGTGTTTAACCCCGAACTGCACAACGCCGTAATGCGTGAAGACGCCGACGGTGTGGATGTGGAAACGGTCACCGAGGTCTATCAAAAGGGCTATCGCTTGGGCGGCCGCGTGCTGCGCCCCGCTATGGTGAAGGTCGCAAATTAACAACGTAAATTATTGGCTCACAGAGCATTATAGGAGGATAACTATCATGGCAAAAATTATTGGTATCGACTTGGGCACGACCAACTCGTGCGTAGCGGTTATCGAAGGCGGTGAGGCTGTCGTCATTCCCAACGCGGAAGGCGCTCGCACCACTCCCTCGGTCGTGCATTTTAAGAAAGACGGCGAACGCGTGGTTGGCCGTGTGGCAAAGCAATCGGCAGTATCTGCTCCCGATCGCACCGTATCGTCCATCAAGCGCGATATGGGTACGTCCAATACCGTTAAGATCGACGATAAGGCTTACACGCCGCAAGAGGTTTCCGCGATGATCTTGGCGAAGCTGAAGCAGGATGCCGAAAGCTATTTGGGCGATACCGTCACCGAAGCGGTCATCACCGTGCCTGCCTACTTTACCGATGCGCAGCGTCAAGCGACGAAAGACGCAGGTAAGATCGCCGGTATGGAAGTGAAGCGCATCATCAACGAGCCCACGGCGGCAGCGCTTGCCTACGGCATCGACAAGGAAAACGACCAAAAGATCATGGTGTACGACCTGGGCGGCGGTACGT
>JAZQTE010000355.1:0-1612 GCA_045630505.1 Acutalibacteraceae bacterium
TTCCTCCACACCCGAAACATAGCGGGCAAACTGCAGCATAAACAGCATTTCGAGCAACAGCAGCACCGCTTCGGTTAAACTGCTGAAGCGATTAACGGCACTGGCAAATGAGGTCATATACCACACCAGGCGCCCCCACAGCCACACAACCGGAAGCAGCGCCGCCATACCGAAGCGCCCACGCTTGGTGTAGCTTTCTTTTACCCATTGTACACCGCCCAGTATCAGCACAAGACCGCCGCCGATACCGCCGAGCAGCATCGCCCCTACGATTACGGTGCTGAGCACCGTGACGGTAACGGGAGCCGGATACGGATAAACACCCTTAAGCAGGTCTAAAGCTGCTTTTGCGGAAGCAGCAAAAATCGCGGCTCCCGTGATTACCGTAAATACGCCCAGCAGCTTGGCAAAAAAATCCTCCACAACGGGAAAGGGCTTTGGTTTGGCACCGCACAGCACCACCACCGCTGCGGCAAAAAGCGCCGTGAGGCACAGCCCTGCCGTGTAGGCACCGCCGCCGATCAAACGCAGGACAGTGGATAATACCACCGAAACGCCCACAACACCGAAGGCAATTCCGTATCGTTTTAGCATCGTGCCAACTCCTCTCTTCAATATCCTTTTTATTGTATCATTCTTTTCCAAGAAAATCAACGCCCTTTGCCGTTCTTTTTATGGGACAACCTGCATAGGTTATACCATAACCGACAAGGAGATGACGTTATGCGTTCGTTTTTATCGCTGTGTCTTTTATGCTACGTACTGTTTTTGGTGATTCCGTTGCCGCTTCTTAAAGCCGCGCCCTCCGCTCCTGCGGACAAGCCGCCCTCGGGCACGGTTTCCTCCGTCACGCCTTCCGCAACAACGGCACCACCCAAAGACCAAGCGGTATTTAAAGTATTGGATGCGGCGGCAGGTGAGGTGTATACCTTTGCGGAACGCGACTTTCTTATTTACACGGTGGCGGCGGAGATGCCTGCTTCGTATCCCACAGAAGCGCTGAAGGCCCAAGCGGTGGCGGCGTATACGTATTACACGTATCAGCGCAGCCGCCGTTTGGAAAATATGCAGGGAGCGCATTTTTCGGATGCGCCGTCGTTTCCCGATGCGTATTCCGTAGACTCGATGAAAAAGCGATGGGGCAGCCAATACGATACCTACTTAAAAAAGATCACCGCGGCGGTAGACGCGGTGTTTGGGGAGCTGCTGCTTTATGAAGAAAAACCCATCTTTGCGGCATACCACAGCTGTAATGGTGGGCGCACGGCGGCGGCAAAAACCGTGTGGGGCGTGGACTATCCGTATTTACAATCGGTGGTGAGCAGCGGCGACACGTTAAATCCTCAGCTGGTATCCACCGTAACGGTGACGGATCAAGACTTTGCCGCGGCGTTTCCCGAGCTGAAGCTCACGGGGGAGGCCGACAAATGGATCACGGAAAAGCCCACCCTTTCCGAGGACGGCACGGTAACGGCGATCACGGTGGGTGGGCAACAGTTTTCGGGACGCGAGCTTCGGCAAGCACTGAAGCTACGCTCGGCGTGTTTTACGGTATCACACGGTGAGGCAGGCTTCACCTTTACGGTGAAGGGCTACGGCCACGGTGTGGGTA
>JAZQTE010000356.1:0-2782 GCA_045630505.1 Acutalibacteraceae bacterium
TTGGGAAGCCTATGTTGGACGCAAAAAAGGATGTTTTAAAGCCAAATCAATGTATTTGGGTTTGTAATAAGGATGAAATTTTAATTTATGAAAATGATATTTTGGAAAACCATCGTGGAGAAAGGGTTGTTGTTATTTGGAGAAATGAAACTGCTTCTTTTTTCTTAAAGGGAATATTGGCCAAAACCACGGCACCGAACATTAACGCACAGCCGATGCCTTCTCGCAGGGTGGGGGTGTTGCCCAAAATGACCAAGTCACAGATCACGGCAAACACCGATTCCAAGCATAGCAGCAACGTGATTACCGTGGGATTAGAATCCTTTTGCGCTTCGATCTGCAGTGTATATGCCAGAGCGCTGGAGAATACGGCGCTGTACAAGACGGGGCCGAAGGCGGAAAGGAGCATTGGCACTGTCGGTTGCTCAACAACGATTGCCAACACGGTGCTTGCCACGGCAACCACCGTTAACTGGACACAGCACAAATGCATACCGTGAATGTGAGGAAGTCGGTCGATAAGCAGAATTTGTATGGCGAAGAAGGCGGCGCACACCAAAATCAGCAGGTCACCGGCTTGAATGGTAAGCGATTCCGTAACACACAGCAAATACAACCCAACCAAGGCAATGCCGATGCTCACCCAAACCGAAACGGTAGTGCGGCGCCGACAAAACAACCCGAAAATGGGAACTAACACCACGTATAGTGACGTGATAAATCCCGCCTTGCCGGGATCGGTATCGTTGGCAATGCCGGCTTGCTGCAGGTTGGCGGCAATCGTCATAGCGACACCGCACGCCAATCCGCCGAGCAACAAATCGCGGCGGTAGCGGCGGCGTTCTTCGGTCGGGACGGCGTTTTTCTTTCGAAACAGTATCGAGAGCAGCAAAAGCAAGAAAGCTCCCAGCCACGAACGGCTGGCCGTGTACGTGAACGGGCCGATCACCTCCGAAGCCATATCCTGCGCCACGAACGTGGATCCCCAAAAGAATGCGGCGAGCAAAGCGCACACCGATGCGCGCAATTGTTTAGACATAACCTTCCTCATTTCGTGTAATAATGGTAACAGCGTAACATAAAGCAATAAAAAAAGCAAGTGCCGAAGCACTTGACAGCCGAGCAATTTCTTTGTATTCTAATAGGTACAATAATAAAGGGGAGAGGATAGTATGGATAAATACAAGCGCTTGGCGTCAAATACACTCATATTTGCTATCGGTACGTTCAGTTCTAAAATGCTGTCGTTCTTCCTCACGCGTTTGTACACCGAGGTGCTGGATAAGGCGCAGTACGGTGTTACCGACCTTATCCAACAAAGCGGCAATCTGCTTCTCCCGCTCGTCACACTCGGTATCACCAACGCCGTGGTGCGCTTCGGGCTGGAGGAAAACGTGCGCAAGCAAGACGTTTTCACCACGGGGCTGCTGTCACTTCTCGGCGGTATGGTGCTGCTGCTTGCTATCACGCCGCTGCTCGGTATGATCAATCTGCTCAACGGATATGTATGGCTGCTTTGCTTGTTCGTCTTTGTGTCGTCGTTGCGCTCGCTGTGCGCACAGTTCGTTCGTGCCCAAAGTCGCGTAAAGCTCTTTGCGATCGACGGTATTTTAAGCACCGCCACCACTATTCTTTTTAACCTATTATATTTAGTAGTGTTTCGTTGGGGCGTTTTCGGCTTCATCTTTTCTATTATTTGTTCCGATGCGCTGTCGGTCGTTTTCTTGTTTGTCACGGCAAAGCTGCATCGCTTTATTCGTTTCAAGGGTATCGAACGTAAGCAATCGCTGGCGATGCTCAAGTATGCCGTTCCGCTGATTCCCAACACGGTGCTTTGGTGGATCACCAACGTGTCCGACCGTTATTTAGTCGCTGCCTTCTGTGGCGAAGCAGCCAACGGCATGTATGCTGCGGCGTATAAAATTCCGTCCCTCATTATGTTGGCCTCGGGCATTTTTATGGATGCGTGGCAGATTTCGGCATTCACCGAAAAAGAAGAGCGCGACCGTTTCTATTCTAAAGTAATGGCTACCTATTCGTCGTTGCTGTTTGTGATGGCGTCCGGCGTCATTTTGTTCACACGCTTTGTGCCGAAGCTGTTGTTTGCTGCCGAATATTACGAAGCGTGGCGGTTCATTCCCGTACTGGTGATAGCTATGGTATTCACCTGCATCGTCAATTTCCTCGGCAGTATTTATATGCTGGAAAAGAAGAGCTCTCGCTCGCTTATCACCGCTGCTGTCAGCGCGGCGCTCAACGTAGCACTGAATTTGTGGTGGATCCCTAAGTTCGGCGTGCAGGGTGCCGCCGTTGCTACGTTGGTTTGTTATCTCGTCGTATTCATTATCCGTTTGGTGGATACACGCAAATATATTCGCATTCGGTGGGATTATGCGCGCTTGGTGCTGTGCACCGCAATCATAGCGCTGCAAACGGTTTTGCTGCTGTGCGAGGTGCCGCTGTGGATCGTGTGGGAAACGCTTTCGTTTGTCGCCGTAACGCTGCTGTGCGGCAAGGGGATGATCGAAAGTATACGCCGTGTTTTGCGTCGATAAAAAGTTTTTAAAAAAGTTTTAACTTTTTTCAAAAAAGGTGTTGACAAATGCGAAACATAGTGATATTCTAATAGCACTGCCCCCTAAAAGGGGTAGGCAGGGACCTTGAAAATTAAACAATGTAAGAAACAGAATTAACTACCCGTTAATTTACACGAATCAAAGATTCGGGCAATGAGAAGATCATTGCAAAGCGCGCAAGCGTGAATGAAGAGCTAAGACGCTCT
>JAZQTE010000357.1:0-2999 GCA_045630505.1 Acutalibacteraceae bacterium
TGAATACGTTTACGGCACGGTGAACTACGCACTGGCGTGCGGCTTAGATGCCGAAACGGTTCCCGATGCAGCCCCCGGTATGACGGTGCTGCGTGCCAAATGGGGCGATAGAAAAGCCGTTCGTGCAGGGCTGGCACTGGCGCATACGGCGCAGGAGGCTATTGCTTCGCTGAAGGAGGGGCTTGAAGGCTTTGAAGCGTTGCGCAACGCCCAAATCAAAGAAGAAACCGAGCGACACGCTGCGGCGAACGTGGTGAAGACCGATGCGCTCCCGTTCACCAAAGAATACGGTGAAGCTACGGCTGCGTATTTGGATTCGTTACTGGTAGGCCCGTCGGAAGGCGGCCGTATCGGTGTGCGTGCCTCTGCCAACGTATACGGATATTTTTCGGTGTGGGACACCATATTCCCGTTGCGTGATTTCTTGTGGAACGGACGCTATGAAGACGCGGCGCGGATACTTACGTATCTGTTTAATCTGCCGGCCATGGAGAACACGCCCATCGCCACGGTGCATCTGCTCACGGCGTGGAACGAAGCTATGGCGTTTTTACCGTCGGATATGCTGGGTGATCTCTATCCGCAAATGTGTCGCTTGTTTGATTTTGAATGCCGTTTGACCGAACCGCAATACGGCTTGCTGCAATGCAAGGGCAACACCGGCGTGGATGACGCTACGCAAATGGGCCTGCACGGTATGTTTCTGTCGCCCGACGTGAACGGCTTGTGGTACAACGCTTGCTGTGCGATGCACAACGAAGCGCTGCGACACGGCGATGCTGCCACGGCCGAGCGGGCGTATAAATTGATTAAAGGAATAGAAGAAGGCTTTTGCCGTGTGTTCTTCGACGAAACGGTGGGGTATTTTCACAGCGCTTTGCGCCCCGATTTGACGTCGGCGGATTTTGAAGTATACCACAATACGCTCACGTTGGGGTACGACTATACCTTCGGCCCGTATTTGATGCGCAGCTGCGAAAACGCCTTGGCATACTATCAATCGCACGAGCTGTGGCATCCGCTGGGACACCGTGCGGTAGCCTTCGACAGTGCGATGCCTGCTTCGTGGTGGCGTTACGTGCATATGAATCAGCACAACGGTCACGAAATGAAGCTGCAGCGTGCGGTGGGGAATATGGCCGAGGTGTACCGTGTGATGGGGCAGGTGATGAAACGCTCCGAACGCTGGAAAAACGCGGAAGAAACCACCAATTTCTCTCGCTTTGCCATTCACCCCGACCAAGTGTGTGATTGGCAGGCGTTTGCGGCCACGGCACAAATGGAAGCACTGCGCAGTGGAGTAGCAGGGATCTGCCGTCATCGCGGAGGGCTGTATTACGTGCCTGCGCAGGATGATCATACCGTTACGGTGCAAAATATTCCCGTGGGAGATAAACGTATTGAGGTGGCGGTGACGGGTGACGGTGCGTTTGCTTATCTATGCATCGGTGATGTTGCTGTGCAAGGCACGCTGCAGATTCCTGCCGATATGCCTACGGCCAACGTGCATATCTGCCGTTGTGAAGCACCTGCGCATCCCGTGTTGCTGAATGCCGTGGATATGCCGGTGTCAAACGTGAGTGTGTGCGACACGGCAACGGCTGTTGAATGTGTGACGAACGGTTATGCACCGATGATCTGGTATGCTGCGGCGAAGCCTTCCGTCACCGTGAATGGGGAAGCGGTGGCTTGCGAATGGGACGAAACGAAAAAATGCGCGTATTTCAGCCGTGTTTGGCAAGCGGGAGAGCGCGTTACAGTGGCAATTTAACGGTATTTTTCGCCGTACAGAAAAAAAGTTGTATTTTTTTGAAAATTATACTTGATTTTTCTTTGGGAATTCATTATAATAGGTAAGCACTTGTGTGCAAACTCGGAGAGTTGGCTGAGTGGTCGAAGGCGCACGATTGGAAATCGTGTGTACGTTTAAAGCGTACCTAGGGTTCAAATCCCTAACTCTCCGCCATTGAAAAACAAGCGAAGGATTCCTTCGATGGGAATACAGCTTCTGAAAGAGGTGACAGGAATGAAAGAGAGTATCCATCCCAATTACGCAAAAACCACTATCACGTGTGCTTGCGGTGAGGTCATTGAAACGGCTTCCACCAAGGAGAATATCCGCGTGGAAATCTGCTCGAAGTGCCATCCGTTTTTCACCGGCAGACAGAAGCTGGTAGATACCGGTGGCCGTGTGGATCGCTTTAACAAGCGCTTCGGCATCAAAGAGAGCAAGTAATGATGAAAAGGGCAGTGCAGATATGCGCTGCCTTTTCTCGTCTTATTCGGGAGGTGTGACTGTGGACGAACGTTCGTATCTAACTATTAAAAACGGAGCCGAAGCGGAATACGTGGATCGCCGTTCGCGGTTTATTGCCGCGATCGAACCCGTGAGCAGCGAGGAAGAAGCGCTGGGATTTATTGCGGCTCGGAAAAAGAAATATTGGGATGCTCGCCACAATGTGCACGCCTACGTGCTTCGCTGCGGCATCAGTCGTTTTTCCGACGACGGTGAGCCGCAGGGAACGGCAGGTTTGCCTATGCTGGAAACGCTTCAAAAACAAGGGCTTACGGATTGCGTAGCGGTGGTTACCCGATATTTCGGCGGTATCCTGCTCGGCACCGGTGGCTTGGTGAAGGCGTATTCTCAAAGCACTGCTATGGCGGTGGAGGCGGCAGGCGTGGGTGAATGCCGTCCGTGTACCGTGGGGGATATTGTGTGCGATTACGCGCAGTACGGGCGTGTTGCCCCGTTGGTGTCACGCTTTGGCGGCCGTGTTCTCGATACTGCATTTGCCGAGGGCGTAACGCTGTCGGTGCTGTTGCCATCGGATGAGGTGGCCGCTTTCGGAGCGGAGCTTACCGATCTGTCGGCAGGCACGCTTGCGTTTTGCGAGCGAGAAGAAATTTTTGAGTTTTTCGAAAAAAAGTAAAAATTTTGCAGGAATTTGTGAAAAGAAAAACGTATAAAGAGATAGAAAGACAAAAAGGCGGTGCAACTA
>JAZQTE010000358.1:0-11583 GCA_045630505.1 Acutalibacteraceae bacterium
TGGCACTGCCGTGCTGCTTTCTACGCCGTACTATGCGTATTTGGCTCCTGCCTACGCACTCGGCGGCTTTCTTGCAGGCGTATTTTGCGAAAAGCGCAAGTGGCTTCTGGCACTGATGCTGTTAGCTTCGGTTGGGATCGTTATCGCCGGCGGCGGCGATGAGGAGCTTGCCGTTATTGCACTGTACGAAACAGCAGCCGCTTCCTTCTTGTTTTTGATAATGCCGCCGACGGTTGACACCACCGTGCAACGGCTGTTCCATTCTGCGGCCCGTTTGCCGCAGGTGTATTCGGCCCGTCAGGCGGTAGCGGTAAAAATGAAGCAAGCGGCTCGTGCCGTGCAGGACGTGGCAGGCACGGTGGATACGGTTTCTAAACAGCTGGCAGGCATCGGCGCTCCCGAGCCGGGCAGCATCTACGCAGAGGTGTGCGATGCTGTGTGCCGTTCTTGCAAGTATAAAATGACCTGCTGGAACGAGCAATACGGTGATACGACGGATACGTTTAATCAGTTAACGTCGCTGCTGCGTGAAAACGGTGAGATCACAGCCGATAATATCGGCGGTCGAGTAAAGGAACGCTGCCGCCGCCGTAACGAGCTCGCGGCACGCATCAACAGCGGATATCGGGAGTATTTGGTTAGGGAGAGCGCACATCGCCGTTTGCACGAATTACGCAAGGTCGTTACCGATCAGTTTTCTGCAACGGCAGACCTGCTGGAGGAATTTGCCGCCACGCTGGCGTTGCCCGAGTGGACCGACAACGATACCGCCGTGCGCCTTGAAGCCGCTTTAAATAAGCAGGGAATTCCGGTTCGACAAACGGTGTGCCGCATCAATTCGCGCGGCCGAATGGAGATCGAGCTGTTGCTCGAAGGGCAATATCGTGCTAAAAATAACGCCGCCTTCAGCCAACGGGTGGGGGAGCTGTGCGGACGTTCTTTCTCGTTACCCGTAGTGGAAAGTGATGCCGAAACCACGCGCATCGCCTTCACTGAACGTCATTCCTTCCGCGTGACGGTGGGGACGGCACAGCTTCGGTGCAACGGCGAACAGCTCTGTGGAGATGCATTCGAGTGCTTTCAAGACGGTACGGGCCGCTTTTTGGCCGTTCTCAGCGACGGTATGGGCAGCGGCGGCCGTGCCGCTGTAGACGGCGCTATGACGGCAGGGCTTGCTTCACGGCTGCTTAAAGCCGGCTTTGGCAACGAAACGCTGCTTCGTCTTATCAATACGGCGTTAATGGCCAAATCCGAAGATGAAAGCTTGGCAACGCTGGATATTGCGGTTATCAATCTGTTTACGGGGGAAGCGGAATTTTTAAAGGCGGGAGCAGGCGTATCACTGCTTTACAGTAAAGGCCGTGTGTTTCGTATCGACGAATCGTCACTCCCTCTCGGAATCCTGCGAGAGCTCACCTTTGCAACCACCACGGATCGCTTGGTGAACGGCGATATTCTGGTATTGATGAGCGACGGCATCAGCAACGACGGCGTGGAATGGGTGGAGGATATGCTGAAGGACTACGACGTCGACAACGGCGGAATGCAAGCGTTGGCGCAGCTGATTGCCGATACGGCGCACGAACGCCAAGCAGAAGGCGATTCCGACGACGTCACCGTTATCACGATTGCCGTACACCGTGTGAAATAAGAAAGGCCGACAAGGAGCTCCCTTGTCGGCCTTTGGTCTTATTCTTTGTTCCATTGCCGTGAACGCTCTACGGCTCGGTGCCACGAAAACAGCAGTTCCTGCCGTTTGTCCTCGCTTGCTTTCGGCTCGTAATACCGTCCGTTTTTCAGAAACGGCGTTAATTCGTTAGGTGCTTGGTGCAGCCCTGCACCGATTGCCGCCATAAACGCTGTTCCCAACGCCGTGGTATCCGTTATCGCAGGCACGAAAAGCGGTATCCCCAGCAAATCCGCTTGGAATTGCATTAAAAAGCCGTTGTTGCTCATACCGCCGTCGCAACGCATGGAGGTGATGGAATGCGTCGCCTCACGTTGGGCCAGCGTAACCAAATCACACACCTGATAGGCCGTGGCCTCCAGCGCTGCGCGAACGATATGCTCACGCGTGGTGGCAGGCGAAAGGCCAATCATCGTTCCGGAAGCGTGCGGATCGTTATACGGCGCTGCCAAACCGCTGAATGCCGGCACGAAATACACGCCTCCGTTATCCGCTACCGTCGTTGCCAGCCGTTCAGAATCGGCCGCAGTGGGGAGCAGCTTTAATCCGTCGCGTAGCCATTGCATTGCGGCGCCTGCCGTGTATACACCGCCGTCCAGCGCGTAGGTGGTTTGCCCGTTAACACGCCAGCCCACGGTGGTGATTAGTCCGTTCTTGCAAAATACGGGGGAGGCGCCGGTGTTCATCAGCATAAAGGCTCCCGTGCCATAGGTGGTTTTTACCGCCCCTTCTTCGAAGCAGCCGTGCCCAAACAATGCCGCTTGCTGATCATTCAATATGGCGCAAAGCGGAGCGCGGATTCCGCAAAAAGCGGCAGGCTCCGTTTCGCCGAATACAGCGGCACCGTTGGTGATCTGCGGTAAAGCGGAAAGGGGGATCCCTAGCAGTGCGGCGATTTCTTCGTCCCAGTCCTCGCTTTGTAAATTGAGAAGCATCGTGCGCGAGGCCGTGGAAAGATCGGTGATATGCAGCCTTGCGCCCGTCATTTTCCAAGCGATCCAGCTATCCATCGTACCGGCTAATAGTCGTTCTTCGGCCAACAGGGGAGGAGCCTCGGGACAATGCTCATATAACCACTTCAGCTTCAGTGCGCTGAAATACGAATCCACTTGCAAGCCCGTACGCTTAAAGATCCATTCGCCGTGGCTTTGGGCAAGCGCCTCGGCTTCCTTGGCTGTGCGCTTGTCTTGCCACACGATTGTGTTGGCCAACGGTTTTCCCGTTTTCTTATCCCACAGCATCACGCTTTCGCCTTCGTGGTCGATGCCAACGCAGAGAATATCGCAGGGTGAGGCGCCGCACAGAGTCAGTGCTTCTTGCACCGCCTCGCATACGGCACGCCAAATATCCTCCGCATCATGCTCCACGTATCCGCTTTGCGGATAGATCTGCCGAATCTCGCGATATCCGCGGGCACACGCTTGCCATTGCTCGTTAAACAAGATGGCGGTAACTCCTGTGGTTCCTTGGTCGATTCCCAATACGTAACGCTTCACACACTCACATCCTTAAAAGAAAAGCCGCTTGAATTTCCAAGCGGCTTTGGTTTTGTCAATCTACACGGCAGCGCCGTTCGCCGCGTTGAAATGCACGGATATTTTCCGCCACCTCTTGCAAGCAGCGTACGCGTGCTTCAAACGCCCCCCACGCCATGTGAGGCGTCATACACACGTTATCCAGCCCGTACAACGCCGTAAACGGGTGATTTTGCGGAATCGGCTCGGTGGAATATACATCCACACCAAAGCCGCCCAAACGCCCTGCTAAAACGGCTTCTGCCACGGCAGCTTCATCGGTAACGGCTCCTCGTGCCACGTTCACAAGAATGGCGTTCGGCTTCATCATTGCCAAACGTTCACGGCTAATGATGCCGCGCGTTTCCTCGGTGAGCGGCACGTGGAGAGTCAGAATATCCGATGCAGCACACAGCGTATCAATGTCGGTGATCTCGCGGCCATCCACGGGCGTGCGCTTGCACACCAGCACACGGCATCCGAGGGCTTCGGCCACCGCCGCCACCTGCGCACCGATGTTGCCGTAGCCCAAGATCCCCCACGTTTTTCCGCGCAGCTCGTAAAACGGCGGAACCAAATGATTGGGCTTGCCGCTTTGCGTGTAGGAGCCGTCGGTCACGAATCGGTTGAATACGGGCAGACGGTTGGCAAGTGAGAGCACCATGGCCACGGTCAATTGTGCCACCGAATCGGTGGAATAGCCGCTCACGTTGCACACGGCAATGCCGTTTTGGCGGCAGAATTCCACGTCGATGTTGTCAACCCCCGTGGCTGTTACACAAACGAGCTTTACAGAGGTGGGGACGGGGAGCGTGGCGGCGTTGATCTTTACCTTGTTGAGGATCAGCACGTCACAGCCGTCGGCACGCGAAGCAACCTCCTCGGCAGCGGTGAGAGCATAACGCTTCACCGTGCCAAGCTCGTCAAATAACGAGAAATCGAGATCGTCGTTCAGTGTCGCGGCATCGAGCATCGCGATGATCATATCAGCGCACCTTGTCGGCTACTTCTTTCAGCGCCTTGGCAATAAATTCGTCGGTCGTCATAGTGCCGATGTCGCCGTCCTTGCGAGAACGCACCGAAACCAAACCGGCTTCAGCCTCGCGTTCGCCAATGATGAGCATATACGGCACTTTTTGCATTTGTGCTTCGCGGATCTTGTAGCCGATCTTTTCGTTACGCATATCCGTTTCGGCACGCAAGCCGTATTTCTTGAGCTCCTCGGTGATCTCGATAGCCTTGTCCATCATCTTTTCCGAGAGAGGCAGCACGCGCACTTGTTCGGGAGCCAGCCACAGCGGGAACGCGCCGGCATACTTTTCAATGAGGTAGGCAAGCGTACGCTCGTAGCAGCCGAGCGAGGTGCGGTGAATGATATACGGACGCACCTTCTGTCCGTTTTGGTCAATGTACGACATATCAAACTGTTCGGCCAACAGCTGATCTACCTGAATGGTTACGATGGTATCTTCCTTGCCGAACACGTTTTTATACTGAATATCCAGCTTCGGGCCATAGAAGGCAGCTTCGCCCACACCAACGGAGTATTGCACACCCAAGTCATCCAGAATTTTGCCCATAATTCTTTGGGCTTCGTTCCACTGTTCTTCGGTGCCGATATACTTTTCGCGGTTATCGGGATCCCATTGCGAGAAACGGAACGAGCAGTCTTCCAGCATTCCCACGGTATCCAGCACGTATTTCGCCAGTTCCAAGCAGCCCTTAAATTCTTCTTCCAGCTGGTCGGGACGGAGGATCAAGTGCCCCTCCGAAATGGTGAACTGACGCACGCGGATAAGACCGTGCATTTCGCCGCTGTCCTCGTTGCGGAATAAGGTAGAGGTTTCGCCAAGACGCATCGGCAGGTCACGGTAAGAACGCATACGGTCCAAGTATACCTGATACTGGAACGGGCAGGTCATGGGACGAAGCGCATAGCATTCCTTTTCTTTGTCGGTAGGATCGCCCAACACGAACATACCGTCCAGATAATGGTCCCAGTGTCCCGAAATTTTGTAAAGATCACTCTTGGCCATCAGCGGCGTTTTGGTGAGCAGGTAGCCGCGCTTTTGTTCTTCGTCCTCGATCCAGCGCTGCAGCAGCTGCACGATACGAGCGCCCTTCGGCAGCAGCACGGGCAAGCCTTGGCCGATCACGTCCACCGTGGTGAACAGCTCCAGCTCACGGCCAAGCTTGTTGTGGTCGCGCTTGCGAGCCTCTTCCAGCTTTGCCAAATGCTCTTCCAGCTCGGCAGCCTTGGGGAAGGAGATGCCGTACAAACGCTGCAGCATCTTGTTGTTGGAATCGCCGCGCCAATAAGCGCCCGTAGCACTCAGCAGCTTCACCGCTTTCAAACGGCCGGTGTCCATCAAATGCGGGCCGGCGCACAGATCGGTAAACTCGCCTTGGCGGTAGAAGGAAATTTCCGCATCCGCAGGGAGCGCCTCAATAAGCTCTACCTTGTACGGTTCCGCCTTCATAAACTCGATGGCTTCGTCACGGGAGAGGGTAAAGCGTTCAATCGGCAAGCCCTCTTTGATGATCTTCTTCATTTCGGCTTCAATGGCCGTAAGCTCCTCGGCGGTAAAGCCTGCTTCGCGGTCGAAGTCGTAATAGAAGCCCGTATCAATAGAAGGTCCAATGGTGAGCAGCGTTTCGGGCCACAAGCGCTTAACGGCTTGCGCCATCACGTGCGACGTGGTGTGCCAATACGCCTTCTTACCGTCGGGATCGTCGAAGGTGAGGATCTCCACGGCGCAGTCACCCGTGAGGGGAGTGCGCAGATCCACCACTTCACCGTTTACACGGGCAGCGCAAGCGTTGCGGAACAAGCCCATCGACAGTTCGCGGCAAAACGCCTCCACGGTGGTTTGCTCGGTTTGACAAACCGAGCCGTCTTTTAAAGTAATGTTCAGCATAAAGGATTCTCCTTTCAAAGATACAAAAAAATAAACCCCGCCCCTGCAAAAGGGGCGGGGCATTATTGCCTCGCGGTTCCACCCTGATTTTCGCAGCAAACGCTGCGCTCATTACGCCGATAACGGGGCTTATCCGTCTTCCTTTCGTGAATACTCCCGGAAGCGCTCTGGGGTGGTAACCGATTGCGTTTTCTGCATCCGTTTCAGCAGTGGGATGCTCTCTGTAAGAAAACTGCGGCAAGCGGCCGTCCCCTTCGTAACTTTACCTAAATATGTTACCATTCACCACTATTTTTGTCAAGAGTAAAAAAACTCTTTTCATTTTGCAAAATATGCGTTATACTATTGGCGTAAAGGAGATGACCACAGTGAAAGACGGATTTTTACGCGTTGCGGCTCATACCCCCGAGCTTCGCTTGGGCGATTGCCGCTATAATGCGATGCAAATTGTGGATATCGTTACCAACGCACCCGAAGGCACGGCACTGCACGTGTTCCCCGAGTTGTGCATCACGGGTGCCACCTGCGGCGATCTGTTCTTGCAGGAAACGCTGCTGAACGGTGCCGAGGATGCTTTGCGCTACATTTTGAATCTCACCGAAAATATCGGCAGTGTTCTCGTGGTCGGTCTGCCGCTCACATTTGGTTCGGCGGTATACAACTGTGCCGCTGTATGCTGCAAAGGGGAATTGCTCGGCTTGGTTCCGAAAGTCAACTTAACGGTGGAAGAATCCCGTTGGTTTACCAAAGGCACGGCGAGCAACACGTGGCGTCATTTCGCTGATCGCGATATCTTTTGGGGTACCGACATTGTGTTTGCGGCAGAAAATATGCCCGCTTTCCGTTTGGGCATTGCTTTTAACGGCTTGTCGGAAAATGCGCGTCCTGCCGATAGCGCTACGGTAATTGCCGATCTTTGTTCTGCGAGAGAGTTGGCAGGCCACCGTGAACGGTTGCACACGCTTGCCAAGGCACAATCGTGGCTTTTCCACTGCGCTTATGTAACGGCAAATGCAGGGATGGGGGAATCATCGGCCGATGCGGTGTATGCCGGTGGTAGCTTCATTGCCGAAAACGGCGAAATACTTGGCGAAACGCCGCTGTATCAAAATGCCTCAGTCGTTACCGAAATTGATCTCGAGCACCTGATGTGTGACCGCCGCCGTGCCAATTTCGCGTTTGAGGAAGGCCCCGAGGAGCTTTTCAACGTTCAAAAGAATACATTAACGCTTACTCGTAAGATTGAAGCCTCGAATTTTGTGCCGTCCGATCCCGTAAAGCGTGCTGCCCGTGCCGAGGAAGTGTTGTCCATTCAAGCAGCAGCGCTGGCTCGTCGCTTATCGCACACGAACAGCGAAGCTGTGGTGGGGCTTTCCGGTGGCTTGGATTCGGCGCTGGCGCTGCTCGTTATCGAGCGTGCCTATCGCATTCTCGGCCGCGATACATCGGGTATCACAGCGGTGACGATGCCTTGCTTCGGTACTACGGGGCGCACGTATAATAACGCCTGCCGTTTGGCCAAGGCTTGCGGCGCAACGCTGCGCGAGGTGAATATTGCCGAGGCGGTGAATCAGCATTTCAAAGATATCGGCCACGGCGGTGAATTCGACGTTACCTACGAAAATTCACAAGCGCGTGAACGTACGCAGGTGCTGATGGATATCGCCAACCAAAGCAATGCACTGGTTATCGGCACGGGTGATTTGTCGGAGCTGGTACTCGGTTGGGCAACGTATAACGGCGATCATATGTCGATGTACGGTGTCAACGGCTCCATTCCCAAAACGCTGGTGAGAGTTCTTGTTGATCACGTAGCAGAAAGCACCGAAAACGCCGAGCTTACCGCCTCTCTTAAAGATATACTGGATACTCCCGTCAGCCCCGAGCTGCTTCCGCCGAAGGATGGCGATATTGCACAAAAGACCGAGCAATTGGTAGGAAATTACGACCTGCACGATTTCTTCCTGTATCACATTCTTCGCTGGGGAAGCACTCCGTCAAAGGTGTATCGGTTAGCGTGTGTGGCGTTTGAGGGAACGTTTGCGGCCGAAGAAATCAAAAAATGGCTGTGCGTGTTCCTACGCCGCTTCTTTGCTCAACAGTTCAAACGCAACTGTTTGCCCGATGGCCCGAGTGTCGGTTCTGTCGGCGTGTCGCCTCGCGGCGGCTTGCAAATGCCTTCGGATGCCGTGGCTACGCTGTGGCTGCGCGAAGCCGAAAGCTTATAAGAAAACGGAAAACGGCACGGCTGTGCCGTTTTTTTTATTGACTTTACGGGCGTTTTCCACTACAATATAGTATGTATTCCTATAGACTTTTCGGGAGGTGCTTCGCGGTGAAATTCCGTTCGTTTATATGCTTGTTGGTGCTCTTGCTCACGGTATCGCTTTTGTCGGGCTGCCACGCTATCGGTTTAGACGTAGAAACACAGCTGATGCCGCCTGAAAGCAGCAGCGAACACGATGCCATTCGCACAGCCTTGGGCGAATATATCACCGCCAATACCAAAAATGGCGAAAGCAGCGATTACACGCTGAAATATCCGTCGGGAGGCCGTTATTTGTCGGCGTTCATTATGCTCGACCAAGTGCAGCCTCACGCCGTTTTGGACGAGATTCAGCCCAAGTCAGTTGGTTCAACCGCCTCCGAAACCGTACTGGCGTTCTACCGTCGTAACGATGAAAACGCCTTGGTGCATATCAATCTGCTGCAGCGTGGGGAAGATGGCGTGTGGAAGTCGGTGGCTGATGCCGAGGGAAAGGGCGAATCTGTCAACCAAGTGGAATTTGCCGATCTTAATAACGACGGTATTCCGGAATTACTCATCGGCTGGTCCTTGTACAACACCCGCGATTCTCGCCTAACGGTGTACGATATCGACGACGCTCTTGCTGCTCGCACCTTCAGCGCCACGTATACGCATTTGGTGGTAGGGGATATCACTGCCGACGGTGGCGACGATTTGTTGCTTCTCTCGGCTTCGGGCAGCACCGATATGGTGTCTGCGCAGATGTTTTCCTTCCAAAGTGATAATATGATCGTCAGCGGACACGCGTTTTTAGACAGTGATATCGTGCATTTCGGAGAGCATATCACGGCACGCTTGTCCAACGATGTTAACGGTGTATTTTTAGATTGCTACAAGGAGCAAGACGCTATGATCACCGAGCTTTTGTATTGGAAGGATAAAAAACTGGTGGCTCCGTTGTGTGATCAAAACTCGCAATTTAACACGGTAACCGCCCGAGAAATAGAAATTGCTGCCCGCGATATCGATGGTGACGGCGCCGTGGAATGGCCGTTCACCACACGTATGCCGGGCTTCGAAGAAAGTGATCCCCAAAGCGCGCTGTGGTATACGGAATGGCGCAGCTATGATTTTTCTTCCAACACCGTAAACACCGAGTTTTCGGTGCTGTATCCGCTGCAGGACGGTTATATGCTGCGCCTGCGCGAGGATTGGAAAGCGTTGCCCGTGGCATACGATGCCGAAACACACGTGCTCACGCTGTATCGTGAAGGCGACAGCGGCGAATGGCTGTTCCGTATCGGCGCATTTCCCATCGAAGAGAAGGAACAGCTTCCCGAAGGCTACGAGCTGTTTGAAGAATACGATGGCCGTGCTTATGCCGTTTGCTTGGCCGAAGGTAATACGGCGCTCACCATGGAAGAACTTCGGTATTTGTTTAACGTATGGGAACGGGAGGCGGTTGCGTGAGCCATCTCTTGCTGTGCGAAGACGAAGCCGTTATTCGTGATTTTATCGTTATTCATTTGCGCCGTTTAGGGTTCGACGTGCTGGATTGCGGTTCAGCGGAAGAAGCGCTGGAGCTGTACGCACAGCACAAAGAAACGGTACAGATCGCCGTGCTGGATATTATGCTGCCGGGGATGGACGGCTTTGAGCTGTGTCACCGTCTGCGTGAACAAAATCCCTTGCTCGGCATCGTAATGCTCACGGCGCGCTCACAGGAGCAAGAAAAGGTGAAAGCCCTGAAACTGGGCGCAGACGATTACGTTACCAAGCCCTTTAGCCCGTCGGAGCTTACCGCTCGTGTAGAAGCGTTGGCACGGCGAGTGGCGGCCAACAGCGAGAAAAGCTACCGCGAAGAGCTTGTTTCCGGTGATTTCACGCTCAACCTCGTCAGCCGCGTGCTGTACCGTAAGGGTACGCCTATTGAGCTTACGCAAGTGGAATTTCAGTTTATGGAATATTTCCTTACACACGTTGAAGAGCCACTTTCCCGAGCCGATATATTAGGCCGTGTGTGGGGCGCCGATTACTATGGCGAAGAACAAGTGGTGGACGTTAACGTCCGTCGCTTACGTATGAAGATTGAAGACGATCCGTCCGATCCGCAGCACATTATCACGGTATGGGGAAGCGGATATCGCTGGAAGCCCTAACGGAGGCAGAAAGGGGGAACACCGATGCTGTTTAAAAAAGTAACACGCCGCTGGCTCGTCAACGGGCTCGGCGTGGTTGCCGTATTGCTGCTCGTGTTGGAAATTGCCGCCGCACTGGTGATTCGTTCATACTACTATGAACAAACCGAAAACAGCCTGTATACCCGCGCTCGCTCGTTTTCGGATATGCTGGGCGCCTACGCCGAGCATTCTCGCTTGGATTTCGAAGCCAGCGCCCGCGATTATATGGAGCAATTTCCCGATAAAGAGAAAATCGAATTTCAGGTGCTTAGTGCCACGGGCGAGATTTTAGCCAGCTCCACGGGCTTTATTCCCGAATCCGATGCGCTGGAGGATTATCGCACCGCCGTGCAGATCCACACAACGAACGGCGGTGAGCCAAAGGGCGTATGGATCGGCAAAAATGCCGCAGGGCAGCGCGTGCTGTCACTCGCACTGTTGGTGACAGACAGCAACGATACGGTATACGGTGCCATTCGTTATTTGGTAGCACTGGATCGTGTGGATGCGCAAATCACCTTGCTTATTTCCGTAATGGCAGCGTTTGGTTTGGCGGTTATTTTCTTTGTAATGCTGTCCAGTGCCTATTTCGTGGGAAGTATTCTGTATCCCCTCACGCAAATCGGAGAAACCGCCAAGAAAATTGCGCAGGGCGATTATTCCTGCCGCGTAGAAAAACGGCACGATGACGAGATCGGTGAGCTGTGCGATACCATCAACGAAATGGCCGCCGATATCGAAGATGCAGGCCGCCTGCAAAACGAGTTTATTTCCTCCATTTCTCACGAATTGCGCACACCGCTCACAGCTATTAAGGGATGGAGCGAAACGCTCAGTGATGAGCAAATGCGCGATGAAGAGATGCTCAAAAAGGGCTTGGAGGTTATCAGCAACGAAGCGGAGCGCTTGTCGGGTATGGTGGAAGACCTGCTTGATTTCTCACGCATCCGCCAGCTGAAATCCGGCGGTCCGAAAGAAAAGCTTGATGTGTTTGCCGAGGTGCAGGAAGCTGTTTTCTTGTTCCGCGACCGCGCCT
>JAZQTE010000359.1:0-5145 GCA_045630505.1 Acutalibacteraceae bacterium
TGGAAAGAAAAGTCGGAACCATCTCCCGCGGTATCCGTTGCCCCATCATCCGTGATGGTGACGATCTGGCTGCCATCGTAACCGCCAGTGTGCTGGAAGCCGCCGAATGCGAAGGTTTTGGACTTCGTGATCGCGACGTTATCGCAATGACGGAATCCATCGTTGCTCGTGCCCAAGGCAACTACGCCACGGTAGACGACGTTGCAGCCGACGTACAAGCTAAGCTCGGCAGCGATACCAACGGCGTGATTTTCCCGATCCTGTCCCGTAACCGCTTCTCCATCTGCTTGCGCGGTATGGCGAAGGCTGTGAAAAAGATCGTTCTGATGCTCAGCTATCCCACCGACGAAGTGGGTAACTCGCTGGCAACCTACGACCTCATCGAAAAAGCGGGCATCAACCCGTATTCCGACGTTCTTTCGCTGGAGCGTTATCGCGAAGTGTTCGGTGTGCAAAAGCTCGAGTTCACGGGTGTGGACTACGTGCAGCTGTATACCGATCTCATTCACGAAATGGGCGCCGAGGTTGAAATTATTTTTGCCAACCAAGCGAAGGCTATTCTCGATTATACCGATTGCGTGCTCACGTGCGACATTCACACCCGTGAACGCACCAAGCGCATTCTCAAAGAAGCGGGCGCCAAGGCAGTTTGCGGCATGGACGATATCCTGAACGCTCCCGTAAACGGCAGCGGCTGCAACGAAAAATACGGCCTGCTCGGTTCCAACAAATCCACCGAGGAACGCATCAAGCTGTTCCCCCGCGAATGCAAAGACTTGGTGCTCGATATCCAAGAGCGCATCTTGAAAGCCACCGGCAAGCACGTGGAGGTTATGGTGTACGGCGACGGCGCCTTCAAGGATCCCAAGGGTAAGATTTGGGAATTGGCGGATCCGGTCGTATCGCCCGCCTTTACCGACGGCTTGATCGGTACTCCCAACGAACTCAAGTTGAAGTATCTCGCCGATAACGATTACAAGGATCTCAGCGGCGAAGAACTCAAAAAAGCCATTTCCGAAACCATCCGTGCCAAGGACGGCAGCAGCTTGGTGGGTAATATGGCGGCTCAGGGTACCACCCCCCGTCAATTGACCGACTTGATCGGCTCGCTGTGCGACCTTACCAGCGGCTCGGGCGATAAGGGTACGCCCGTGGTTCTGGTGCAAGGCTACTTCGATAACTACACTAACTAAGGAGGAAACGCAGATGGATAGCAACAAAAGACCTGAATCAATGCAACGCATCACCACTCCCGAGCTTGCGGCTGCTTTTATCGAAGAGCAAGTCAAAGAGATCCGCGCCCAGGTAGGCAACAAGAAAGTGTTGCTCGCGCTGTCCGGCGGCGTTGACTCCTCCGTGGTTGCGGCATTACTCATTAAAGCCATCGGCAAGCAGCTCGTTTGCGTGCACGTCAACCACGGCTTGATGCGTAAAAACGAATCGGAAAACGTTATTAAGCTGTTCAAGGACGGCTTGGACGCTAACCTCATCTACGTTGATGCGACCGACCGCTTCTTGGATCTGCTTGCAGGCGTGTCCGATCCCGAAAGCAAGCGCAAGATCATCGGTGCCGAATTCATTAACGTGTTCGCCGATGAAGCGCGCAAGCTCGAAGATATCACCTTCTTGGCGCAAGGCACCATCTATCCCGATATTCTGGAAAGCATTAAGCAGGCCGAAGGCAAAAAGGCCGTAAAATCCCACCACAACGTGGGCGGCCTGCCGGAGGATCTCAAGTTTGAGCTGGTGGAACCCATCAAGCTGCTGTTTAAAGACGAGGTTCGCGTTGTCGGTGAAGCGCTGGGCCTGCCCCACGCGATGGTCTACCGTCAGCCGTTCCCGGGCCCCGGCCTCGGTGTACGCTGCCTCGGCGCCATCACGCGTGACCGTTTGGCCGCGCTGCGCGAAGCAGATGCCATTCTCCGCGAAGAATTCGATAACTGCGGCCTTGCCGAAAAGGTGTGGCAGTATTTCGTCATCATCCCCGATATGAAGAGTGTCGGCGTGAAGGATGACAGCCGCTACGAAGGCTGGCCCGCCATCATTCGCGCCGTAAACACCACCGACGCGATGAGCGCCACCATCGAAGAGATCCCCTACGCCGTGCTGCACAAGATCACCGCTCGCATCACGAACGAGGTGGAAGGCGTCAACCGTGTTCTGTTCGACCTCACCCCGAAGCCGACCGGCACCATCGAGTGGGAATAATACCAACTTAATACAGTTTATTTACAGTAGCAGACAGTGGTTTTCATTGTCTGCTATTATTTTTATTATCATTATTATTTCGTGCGCAATTATTATCGATAACAGAACCACAGAAATCGTAAACTACGATATAATTTACAACTAACCGAAGTACGGCGGCAGGGAGATTCTTCTCTCTGCCGCCATTTTTGCGTATAGTGGAAAAACTTTATTCTTTATGATATGATTTTAAAAAAGTTAGCTACTTTTTTTAAGACCAACGCCGAAAAAAACGTACTTAATAAGTGAAAGCGCTTTTAGGTCAGACAAGGGAGGTGAACAACATGGATGATCTGAGAATCATAGAACTCTACTTTGAACGGGACGAACAGGCTATCAAGGAGACGGATGCAAAGTACGGCAAGCTCTGTCATAGCATCGCCTACAATGTTTTACACAATCACGAAGATTCGGAGGAATGTGTAAACGATACATACGTTGGTGTGTGGAATGCAATCCCTCCCACATGTCCTAACAATCTTATGTCGTTTGTCTGTAAGATTGCGAGAAATCTATCTTTGAAGCGATTTGAGTTTCTAAAACGTGAAAAACGGACGGCAGAGGTGCTTCTGTCCTTAGATGAACTTGCGGCAGTATTGCCGGATGAACGGTATGCTCCTGATGTGAGTGATGAGGATGTTGGTAAACTGATCAGTGCGTTCTTGCGTAATCAAAAAGAAGAGGCACGAAATGTCTTTATTCGAAAGTATTTCTTCTTCGATACCATCGGAGATATTGCAGAGCGCTTCGGCTTTACCGAGAGTAAGGTCAAAAATATGTTGTTCTACACCCGAAACAAACTAAGAGACTATCTCATTAAGGAGGGCGTTGAAATATGAAGAAACCGAGATTTTCAAATGCCATCGGCAACATCGATGATGACCTCATTGAAGCTGCCGCAGAGTGCAAACGAAAGGAAAAGCCAAACTTTTGGCTTAAATGGGGTTCCGTAGCCGCCTGTTTTGCTGTTGTAGCCGTTGCTGTCACGTTTATTTTTCCTTCGTTGTCGGATATTGGTAAAGTGCCCGGCGGAGAAAAAACACCCAATGCAAACGAAGGGCGATATAAAGAGTTCCTTGTAACGGAAGATACTGGTGCTATTATGTGGCCGTGGGATTATTTATCCGAATCCGAAAGGTATTATGAGTTGATGCTTGATGGAGTCAAATTCACAAAAAATGGCGGTCGAACAATCTCCGAGGAATTTGTTGGAGAAAAGATTGGCACATATTCTATCGTGGGATATGATTATGTCACCGAAGAACGGCACACAGTTGATGCGGATGTTTATCTGATAGATAATGTGAACAGAGACGAATTTGTTGCTGTTAAGTTGTCGGATAAGTTTTATTCGTATAAGAAGGAAGAATACAATCCACCCAACACTTTGGGCGAACTGTTTGAAAACGTGGATTTGTCAAAACTAACTTCATTGGAACGATTTTCCGAAGATGACGGCGGAGCGGTCGGTAAATATTATAAACTGACGAATGATGACTATATCTGGGACGTTTTATCTGATTGCGACGAAGCAACCTTCATCGAAGAAAATGGATCGAATTGGAGCAAGTACGATAGGAATTATATCTCGTTTACCGTTACCGCAAATGCATTGGGTGTGTACAAGCGCGTTCTTACGATTACGGAAGACGGTTATTTAGATACGAATGTATTCAATTGGAGATATCTCTTCTATATTGGCGAAGATGCTGCGAACAAGATAATTGAATATGCCCGTGAACACTCGGAAGAAGCGGAGTTTGAACCGTATGAGCAATCCATCTTCGGAAAAGTGACGAGCATCACCGATGAATATGTTTTGATTGATGACTCCTCTTTGTGTAATGATCCGTCGGAAGGTATTGTCTATAAGGTTCCGCTTAATGATATACGGATATCCAGATACTTTGAAACTAATCATATCAAAGAAGGTGAATATGTTAAAGTCGTATATGAGGGCGAAATTGATGCACAAACTAATACGATAACATTCGCTCAAACGATAGCTGACGTGAACATCACGTTTGATAGCGGCAAAGAAGATGAGACACCGGAATTGGACAGTGAAGAAACTGTAACCCATACAACATCGAGCAAGGCTGCAAATTTTCAGATTTCAGAATAAACTAATATGACACGAAAGGCGTCGCAGAAATGCGGCGCCTATTTGTTATGGTAAATTAAACTCCAGCATGTTTTATTGTTTTTGTCTGGGAAATGTTGTATAATGGTACAAAGAGTTATTTTAAAAAGGTTGAAAATGTAGGAGCGTTGATGAATAACCGAACAACTAAAGGCAGACAACCAAATGGGGTGGGTTGGTCGAATGAATAACATTCGCCAAAGCGCAACGGAGATTGTAAAACGTGACCTGATTTACAATTAGAAACACGAAGACGGGCAAAGGATATCTTTGCTCGGTTTTTTTCTTGTTTGTTGAAAACAATGTAAATTTATGATATAATGCCATTAGTTCATTATAGAAAGAAGGTGGCGAAGTGCTTAAAATCGCTATATGTGATGATGAAAAAGAGTTTTGTGATTCGGCTGAGCGTATGCTGAAACTTTATATGGAAGAGAAAGGCGTGTCGTTTCAGACGGACACTTTCGGTGTTCCCTCAGACCTTGCTGATTTGACCGAGAAAGGCACTATATACGACATTTATCTGCTGGATATCTATATGCCCGGTGTTACGGGAATGAGTATCGCCACGGAGCTTCGTAACCGTGATATAAAAAGCCCTATTATTTTTCTTACCTCCTCCACCGATCACGCTCTGGAAGCTTTCGGTGTGGATGCCACACATTATTTGCTCAAACCTTATACAAAGGATAATTTCTATGTGGCAATGGATAAAGCCATGCAAAGCATAATATCCCACAAGGATGACAGCATCG
>JAZQTE010000360.1:0-3984 GCA_045630505.1 Acutalibacteraceae bacterium
ATAATTACCTTTCTCAAAGTACATAACCCACTATGACACTTTCAGAAATTGAAAGTGTCATTTTCTCTTTATGTAGAAATTTTTAAAAAAAGAAACATTTGTTCGATTTTTTCGCAAAATCACTTGATTTTCTGAAATGAATACGCTATACTGGTAGCATACGATAAGGAAAGACGCTGCACTGCGGCGGAAATGAGGTTGAAGATTATGGCAGAGAAAAAGAAAGCGGTAGCCGCTCCCGGCCCCGCAAATAACAAGCAAAAAGCGCTGGAAACCGCCTTGGCGCAGATTGAAAAAAGCTTTGGTAAGGGTGCGGTTATGCGTTTGGGTGAAAACGCCGGTATGAACGTGGAGGTTATTTCCACGGGTTCGCTCACGCTGGATTTGGCGCTCGGTGTGGGTGGCTTGCCCCGTGGCCGAATTACTGAAATCTATGGGCCTGAAGCCTCGGGTAAAACCACGCTTGCGTTGCACGCAGTGGCCGAAGCGCAAAAGGCAGGCGGCGAAGCCGCGTATATTGACGTGGAACACGCGCTGGATCCCGTGTATGCCCGTGCGTTGGGTGTCGATGTGGATTCGTTGCTCGTTTCGCAGCCGGATTCGGCAGAGCAAGCGCTCGAAATTGCCGAAGCGCTTATTCGCTCGGGTGCGATCGATATTATTGTTATCGACTCGGTTGCCGCTTTGGTACCGCGTCAAGAAATCGAAGGGGAAATGGGCGATGCGCAGGTTGGCTTGCAGGCTCGTCTGATGTCAAAAGCTATGCGCAAGCTGGCAGGCGCTATCGGCAAAACAGGTTGCGTGGCCATCTTTATCAACCAGCTTCGTTTGAAGGTCGGCGTCGTATATGGCAATCCCGAGGTTACGGCAGGCGGTAATGCGCTGAAATATTATGCCTCGGTGCGTCTGGACGTGCGCCGTCAAGAAACGCTGAAGAACGGCGGCGAAGCCTATGGCTCGCACACCCGTGTGCGCGTAGTGAAGAACAAGGTGGCAGCGCCGTTTAAGGAGGCCGAGTTCGACGTGATCTACGGCAAGGGCATTTCCCGTATGGGCGAGCTGCTGGATCTGGCGATCGAGCTCGACGTGATCCAAAAATCGGGTTCGTGGTTCTCTTATCAAGAGGAACGCTTGGGGCAAGGTCGCGACAACGTGCGCGATTATCTGCAAGCCAATCCCGAATTCAGCGCCGAGATCGAGGCCAAGGTGATCGAGCTTATCAAGTCGCGCGGAGAAGAGGAAGAAGAGAAGCCCGTGGTGGAAATCCCGATCGGCGCAGCAGCGCAGTATACGGCAGGTGCTGCGCGTGCCTCCATTGATATCGTGGTGGACGAAGAATGATCATCACGGCGATACGCCCTGCCAAAGGGCACCGTGTGACGCTGATATTCAGCGACGGAACCGACGTGAGCATTGATAAAACGACTTGGGAGGAATCCCCCTACGGGGTGGGTTCCTCTTTGTCGTGTCAAGAAGCGGAAGCACTATGCGCCGATTCCGAACGCCGCCGAGCAGAAAGTAAGGCTGTTTTTTTGCTTTCTAAACGCGATTTGTCACGTCGGGAACTGGAACAAAAGCTGTGCCGCGAAAAAGGGCGTTATCGCCCCGAAAGCCGCGAGGCAGCAGCTGCTGCCGCAGAAAAAATGGAAGAATTGGGCTATGTGGACGATGAGGCCTACGCTCATCGGCTGGCGGAGCGAATGGCCAAGGAAAAGCTCTATCCCACACGGCGTATTACCGAAGAATTGATCCGCAAGGGGATCGGCAAAGAGCTGGCCAAAGAAGCGGCCGAATGCTTGGGATTGGACGAAACGGAAATGGCACTTGCTTTTCTTGCCAAAAAAAGGTATACTGTACCACAGAATGCAAAAGACGCACAGCGCATTGCGGCGGCACTGGCACGGTTTGGCTATGGCAGTGACGTCGTTCGCCGTGCGATGCGACAATGGGGAGAAGAATTGCCGGATGAGTAATGTAGGAATGGTATCGCTGGGATGTCCTAAAAATTTAATGGACGCCGAGCTGATGCTGGCAAAACTGAAAAATGCAGGCTTCACCATCACAGCCGATCCTTGTGAGGCCGACGTGGTGGTCGTAAACACCTGCGGCTTTTTGCAAGATGCGATACAAGAAGCCATCGACACCATCTTGGAATTCACCACCATGAAAGCGGCGGGGCGCATTCGCGGCTTGGTGGTAACGGGCTGTATGGCGCAGCGTTTTCAAGAAGAAATACGGCGCGAAATTCCGGAATGCGATGCCGTACTGGGGCTTGGCGCCAACGGCGATATCGTGGAGGCCGTGCAGGCAGCGTTGCAAGGGGAAACGATGTCTTCGTTCCCTGACTTGTCCGAATGGCCGCTGGATGGTGAGCGCGTGCAGTCCACCCCGTCGCACTACGCCTACTTGCGTATTGCTGACGGCTGCGATAACCGCTGCACCTATTGTGCCATTCCGCTGATTCGCGGCGGCTTACGCAGCCGTTCGATGGAGGCAGTGCTGGAAGAAGCGCGCGGTTTGGTTGCCGGCGGGGTGAAGGAGCTTATTGTAGTGGCACAGGATCCCACGGTGTACGGCGTGGATTTTGCAGGGCGTTCTTTATTGCCTGAATTGCTGACGGAGCTTTGCAAGATCGACGCTCTTTGTTGGCTGCGTCTTTTGTACTGCTATCCCGAGCATATCACCGATGAGCTGTTGCAGGTGATGGCGCGAGAAGATAAAATTGTAAAATATTTGGATATGCCCGTACAGCACGCCTCCGGTAAGGTGCTTCGGGCGATGAACCGTCGGGGCGATAAAACCTCTCTTACGGCACTTGTGAAAAGAATTCGCACGGCGGTACCGAATATCGTGCTGCGCACCACGGTGCTGGTGGGATTTCCCGGTGAAACCGAGCAGGATTTTGCCGAGCTGCGTGAGTTTGTGGAGGAAGCCAAATTTGAACGCTTGGGTTGCTTTGCTTTTTCTCCCGAAGAAGGCACCGCGGCGGCCACGCTGCCCGATCAGCTGGATGATCTGACGAAACGGGATCGCTGCGAGGAGATTATGTATCGCCAAAAAGCGGTGGCTAACGCTTTTGCCGACGATCGCTGCGGAACGCTGGTGACAGTGTTCGTGGAAGGCTTTGACGTTTCTACGAATCTGTGGTACGGCCGTTCGGCGGCCGAAGCGCCCGAGATCGATCCGAAAATCTATTTTGGAACCGAAGAACCCGTGCGGTTAGGTGAAATGGTAACGGTACGCATCTACGGCAGCTGGACTTACGATTTAGTGGGGGAGAGAGTATGAATTTACCGAATAAATTAACGGTGATCCGTATTGTGTTGGCACCGCTGTTTTTGTTGCTCACGGTGGTGGAGTTTCCTTTTCATTATCTGGCGGCAGGCTTGGTGTTTGGCGCAGCGGCGCTCACCGATATGTTCGACGGCAAGATTGCCCGTGCGCGTGGGCTTATCACCAATTTGGGCAAGTTTTTAGATCCGCTGGCCGATAAAATGCTCACCACCGCAGCGTTGCTTTCTTTTATGGCCACGGGGCATTTGGACGTATGGGCACTGATGGTGGTGCTCACCCGTGAATTTATGGTAACGTCAGTGCGCTTGGTGGCGGCGAAGGACGGCACGGTGATTGCCGCGAATATTTGGGGCAAGCTGAAAACCGTGGCACAGTTTGTAGCGATTTTGTTTGAATTGGCGGCGCTGGAATTTGCAAGCTGGCAAAGCGGCGTTTTGGCGGCAGCGAATTTGCCTGCGGTCGTATTCCAAATTCCGCTCATCGTTGGCTACGTTCTGTTGTGGATTTCGGTGGTGTTAACCGCTATCTCGGGCGTGCAATATGTATGGAATAACCGAAATTTCTTTGTAAACTCAAAATAATTTAAAATATAGTGGATTTTTTTTGAAATTCTGTTATAATACGTAATAGAAGATAAATGCAACGAACGGGAGAAGTACCCGCTCTACCCACGGCAGAGAGAAAGCGTCA
>JAZQTE010000361.1:0-8549 GCA_045630505.1 Acutalibacteraceae bacterium
AGTACGATACGAAGCAGGGAAACGGCGCCGGCGATCACGGGGCCGCGGCGATACAGCAAGAAGACGATGACGATATTCGGCAGTCCCATTTTAATGCCGGGAACCGCTGCAAACAACGGGGGGAACAAGGCTTCCACATAGGCGAGTATCAGTGCCAGAGCGGTGCAAGCGCCCACAAAAGCAACGGTTTTGGTTTTGTTTGACACGGTCACTCTCTCCTATAACACAATATCGGGGCCGTTTTCGCCTTGTGTCACCACGGCGATCACCACGCCGTGCGGCAAGCAAACGATGCTTTCACCGTCGCGAAACACGGCGGAATGCGCAACGCAAATACCGTCGGGGCAGGTGGCGGTTTCCACAAAGGCTTTACCGTCTTGAATGACCAAGCGGTTGAGGTGTTCGTTGTTTTTACCCGTATAAATATCCTTGGTGATATTTTGCGAGAGCGAATAGGTGGCATACGGCTTGCCGTCCACAGTGACCTTCACGGTATCTCCCGTGCTGCGGAATACGAACAAGTACAGAATACCGAGCGCGGCGGCAAGCAGCAACCCTGCGATGAGCAAGAGATCGTTTCGCAGGTGTTTTTTTGTGTTTTGTTCTTTCATATCATTCTTCGTCCGGAAGGTTGGGGAAGAAGACGGATTTCAGGCAGCCGGTGGGGCACTCCTTCACACACGCGCCACAGTTGGTGCATTTTTCGTAATCGATGACCGCGAGATTATCGGTTACGGTAATTGCGCCGTTCGGGCAGGTCTTTTCACACTTTTTGCAACCGATGCAAGCGTTTTTGCAAGCCTTGCGCGCATCGGCACCTTTTTGCATATTGCTGCACATAACCACGGTTTGCGCATCTTGCGGCAGCATAGAAATGATATGCTTGGGACAAGTTTTGGCACAAATGCCGCAGCCTAAACAGCGCGAGGTATCTACGTGAGCAATACCGTCGATCAGGCAGATCGCATCGGCAGGGCACGCCGTAGCGCAATCGCCGAAGCCCAAGCAGCCAAAGCGGCAGGAATTGGTGCCGCCGTAGAGCATCGAGGCGGCGAAGCAGGTCTGCACGCCTTCGTATTCGGCGGTTTTGGAGGTGGCGTCGCAGTGGCCGTTGCACGCTACAAAAGCGACAACGTCTTCGAATTCTTCAACCTCGATACCCAAGATGGTGCCGATTTGATTCGCGGTGCTTTGTGCACCGGGAATGCAGAGATTGGGGGCAGTGTTGCCCTCGGCCAGTGCGGCCGCATAGTCGTCGCAGCCTTTAAAACCGCAAGCGCCGCAATTGATACCGGGCAGGCAGGCACGGATCTCCGCCTTTTTCGGGTTTTCTTTTACGGAGAAGAAGTGCGAAAATACCAAAATCAAAATGCCGACGAGTACGGCAATGGCGAGCATTACAAGAAATGCAATTATAATATCCATATTCAGCACCTCTTATCAACCAAAAATGTTTTCCACGATGCCGCTAAAGCCCATAAAAGCCAGAGAAATGAAGGAGGCGGCAATCAAGGTGACGGGCAAACCCTTGAACGGGGCGGGAATGTTGGCGTCGTTGATGCGAGAACGCAGCCCCGAAAATAGCACCATTGCCAGCAGGAAGCCAAGGCCGCAGCCCAGCGAGCTTACCATGGATTCCACGAAGGTGTAGCCGTCGATGATGTTGTTGATGGTAACGCCGAGTACGGCGCAGTTGGTGGTGATGAGCGGCAGGTACACGCCAAGACCTTTGTACAGCGACGGCGAGAACTTTTTGAGAATGAGCTCCAAAATTTGAACCAACGCTGCAATGATCAGAATGAACACAATGTTCTGCAAATATTCGAGATGCAGGGTGTTGAGCACAAAATACTGAATGGGCCACGTGACTGCCGTGGCGATGAGCATAACGATGGTTACCGCTACGCCCATACCCGTTGCTTGGTCGAGCTTTTTGGAAACGCCGAGGAACGGGCAAATACCCAAGAAGCGGCTGAGAACGTAGTTATCTACCAGAACGGAGGAAAGAAGAATCACGATCAATGTTTTAAACATATCCATCAGTTTTCAGCTCCTTCCTTTTGGCAATTACCCGAGTGGCACGTGGCGGCATTGGGGCAGCCCTCGCAGGAGAACGACTTTTTAAGAGGAGCCTTGCCGCGGGTAACCACGTAGATGAGGGCGATCATAAATCCGTAAACCATCAAGCCGCCGGGGGCTTTGGTTAATACCTCGATTTTGTAGTTTTCCATAAACGGAATGGCAATGCCTGCAAACGAGGCGGCGCCAAACACTTCGCGAATGGTGGACATCAGCGTGAGAGCCAGCGTGAAGCCGAGTCCCATACCCACGCCGTCGAGCGCCGAGGCGACTACGGCGTTTTTGTTGGCGAACATTTCGGCGCGTCCCAGAATGATGCAGTTTACCGTAATCAAATCCAAATAGACGCCGAGCGTTTCATACAGCGACGGCAGGAAGGCTTGCACCAGCATTTTTACGATGGTAACGAAGCCGGCAATGATGACGATATAGCAGGGAATGCGCATCGTTTCGGGAATGATCTTGCGAAGCAGCGAGATAAACACGTTCGAGCAGACGAGCACGACCAAGGCCGCGATACCCATACCGAACGCGCCGCTGACGGTGGTGGTTGTAGCCAGTGTGGGGCAGGTGCCGAGAATGAGAACCAACACCGGATTTTCTTTAATGATACCGTTAAGCAGCACGGAAAGCGGAGATTTTTCTTTCATTATTTGGCACCTCCCTTTAAGGTCTTCACAGCAGCGAAGGCACGTTCGATGGCTTGCTTATAACCGTCGGTCGTGAGCGTTGCACCGCTGATAGCGTCGATCTCGGTGTAATTCGTTTCGGTCTTACCGGCAAACTGGCCGTAGAATTTTTCGTTGGCACACGCATCGCCCAAGCCCTTGGTTTCTTCTTGAGAAACGGTGAGGCAATCGATGATTTCGAGATTCGCCGTCATAGCCACGCGAACCACGATATATTTCCCCGAAGCAGGGTGATATTCGTTGCCGCCTTTAATACCGTAGCCGGCGCCCTTGGTTTCTACCACGTAGTTACCGCTTGCCGTCTTTTGAGCGGAGAGAACGGTATCCTTCAGCGAATCGGGAATCTTTACGTCCTTCAGCGTGCTGTTCTTAAGGATTTCCAGCGCGTTGGTGAAGGGTGCGGTATCGGCAACGCCTTGCGTTACCACCGTGCCGTCGGCCTTTACGCCCACAAATTGTTCGCCTGCAACGAAGACGTAGCCCGCTTCGTTTTTGGCAGCGTACACGGCATCAATGCCTTCGAGCTTCTCAACGCGGAACAGCTTTTCAAATTCCTTGGCGCCTTCGGGAAGTGCGGCGTCCAAATTATCGGCCAAGATCTCCTCCTCGGTGCGAATATCCACCGAGCCGCCGCCCAAGATGATAGCAGCGTTAAGTGCGTCTTTCACAGCGTTTTTATAGGCGGCCGTGGTTTTGGTGGCACCGCCGATGGTGTCTACCGCGTCCACGGCGGCAGCGTCTTTGTTTGCAAAGTTTTCGCCGTAGGTTTTTTCCTTGCTGAGGGTTTCGTTAGAGGAGAGGCAAACGGCGCCGGTGACAACACCGTCGGCATTGACGCCGCACATAATGACCATATCGGTACCGTAGCCCGACGTAACCAGCTTAAAGACGTGGCCGTTACCGTTTGTTTCCTTGTGAGCCTCGGTGACGGTAGAGGGGAGCGTGAAGGAGGAAAGGTCCATTTCTTCAAAGCCCTTGCCGTTCGGCATCACTTCAAGCAGCGCCTTATTGGCGGAAGCGGCTTGGTTTTTGGCAACGATGGGTGCCGTGATAAAGTTGGTGGTTGCAAGCAGCAACGTGATCACGGTGCAGATGCAAACGAAGACTGCGAGGTTTTTAACATTCGTTTTCATGGTTATTTCCCTCCTGCCGTAAACGGCTTGCGAGCGGTCCAACGGCTGATGTAGGGGGTGAGGATGTTCATAAACAGAATGGCAAAGGAAACGCCTTCGGGATATACACCGAAATAGCGGATGAGGCAGGTGAGCAGGCCCGCGCCCAAGCCGAACAGCGCTTGCCCCCACGGTGTAGCAGGGGAGGTGGAATAATCGGTAGCTATAAAGATAGCGCCAATGAACACACCGCCCGACAGCGTGAGCGACAAGGCCGAGGTAGCGTTAAAGCTTTCCATTAAGAACGAGAACACGAACACCGTGCCGATGAAGGCCACGGGACTGTGCCACGTGATCACACGGCGAACCAGCAGATAGATGCCGCCGAGCAGCAGCGCAGCGGCGCAGGTTTCGCCGAGCGCACCGCCGTGATTGCCGAGGAACAGTGTGAGAAGCGACGGCATCGTTTCGGCAGCGAGCGGTGTGGCACTTGCTACAGCATCCACGGGGAATGCAGGGGTAGCGGTAGATGCAAAGGCTACCAGCATAAACACACGGGCTGCAATAGCGGGGTTTACCAGATTTTGGCCAATACCGCCAAACAGGCATTTTACCACCACGATGGCGAATAAGGAGCCGACGGCGCATTGCCACAGCGGTGTGTTCACCGAAAGGTTCAACGCCAGCAGCAAGCCCGTTACGGCAGCAGACAGATCGCCTACCGTTTGCTCCTTCTTAACGATCAGATTAAACAACGCCTCGAAGCCCACTGAACAGGCTACGCAAACGGCGATGACCAAGAGCGAGCGAAGCCCGAAGATCACCGTGCCGGCAATGGCGGCAGGCAGTAGCGCGATCAATACGTCACGCATGATCCCCGCGGTGGAACGGCCACCGTGAATGTGGGGAGAGATCATTACTTTTGTTAAAGAACTCATGATTTTGAAGCCTCCTTCTGTGCTTGCTCCTCCAAAACGAATTTCTTAGACAGCTTGTTCATTTGTACCAAAGGACGGTTGGCAGGGCACACAAAGCTGCAGCAACCGCACTCCATACAAGACAGCACCGAGAGCCTCAAAAGCTCTTCGGCATCCTTCTTTTCGTACGCGGCAGCGATGCTGTACGGCTCCAAGCCAAAGGGGCACGTATTGATGCAGGTACCGCAGCGGATGCAGGCCGTGGTTTTGGGAAGCTTGGCTTCCTTGGCGGTGAGTGCGAGAACGGCGTTGGTGTTTTTGATAACGGGAACGTCGGCGTTAGCCACCGTAATACCCATCATCGGGCCGCCGTATACGATCTTGGCAGGATCAGCCGTGAGGCCGCCGCAGCAAGCGAACAATTCGTTCAGGGAGGTGCCGATGGGGGCTATCACATTTTGCGGATCCTTTACGGCACCGCCCTCCACCGTGACGCACTTTTCAACCAGCGGCATACCGGTGCGCAGATAAGCGCCGATGGCGGCCAGCGTTGTGCAGTTAAGCACGATGCAGCCCACGTCGATAGGCAGCTGCTTGGCGGAAATTTTACGCCCCGTGGTGTGGTACACCAGCACCTTTTCGCCGCCCTGCGGATACATAGCAGGAAGCAACTGCACTTTTACGGAGTATCCGTCGGCGGACGCAGCCAAGGCCTTCATGGCGTCGGCCGCTTTTTTATTATTATTTTCTACGCCGATAATTACGTTTTTAACACCGAGATAACGGTTGAGCGCCGCAAGTGCTTCGGCCATATCATCGCTGCGGGTGAGCATCGAAACCGTATCGCTGGTAACGTAGGGCTCGCATTCGGCACCGTTGATTATCAAATAGTCAATACGTTCGGGCTCTACGTTCAGCTTTACGTGGGTGGGGAAGCCGGCGCCGCCGAGACCGACGATGCCCGAGGCCTTTATCGCGGCAATAAAGCTGTCGCGATCGTTCACGACGGGAGGGGCGATCGTTTCGTCAACCGTCATTTCTCCGTCGGATTCGATGACAACAGCGGTGGTTGCTGCGCCGTTGAACATCAGATATTCGGCAAGCTTTACCACTTTGCCGGATACGCTGGAATAAATATCGGCAGAAACAAAGCCGCTTGCCTCGCCGATCTTGGTGCCGACCTTTACGAGGTCACCAACCTTAACGACGGGGGTTGCAGGCTTGCCAATATGCATCGCCATGGGGATAGTTACCGTTTTCGGGGTATCCATACGAACCACGGGGCGGTTCTTGGTTCCCTTTCGATGCGGTAATTTTATGCCTGAAAGATGAGAAGCCATAGTTACACAAACCTTTCTTCAAAATGTGGGCTGCGACAAATAATGCAAATTTGCCACACCATAAGGACAAAATAGCACATAGTAATATTAAGGTATATAAAGACTAATGTCAATACCGTTTCTGAAGAAAAATGAGCGGACTTTTGTGGTATTTCATCCAAAAAAAGACAAATCAACAAACCTCAAAAAAGTACAACACGTTTTGTTGTAAAAAGTGGAGTTTTCTTTGCTTTGAAACGGCGACTTCGTTGGGGTAGAGAACGCTCTACCGCGTGGAGAGTGGCATTCTTTAGGCGTAGATATACTCTCCTTCGGGGGTGTGATATACTGGCGCAAAAGGCTGAAAGGATTGAATACGAATGAGAACCGTAAAGATCGTGGCAGATTCCTCTGCCAACGTGCAGGCGTTGACGGCGATTCCGTTTGCGTCGGCACCGCTTAAAATTATCACTAATGAACGTGAGTTTGTGGATGACGCGATGCTGAACACGGCAGAAATGGTATCGTTTTTTGACGGCTATAAAGGAAAATCCAAAACCTCGTGTCCCGGCCCGAACGATTGGTTGGAGGCTTTTGGTGATGCCGACGACGTTTTTTGCATCACCATCACGAGCGGCCTTTCGGGAAGCTATAACGCCGCCTGCGCTGCCAAGGATCTGTACGAGGCAGAAAACCGCGGAAAACGGGTTTTCGTTATCGATTCGCTCTCTGCAGGGCCCGAGCTTGTGCTGATTATTGAAAAGCTGCAGGAGTGGTTGGGAAGTGGCTGCAGTTACGAGGAGGCATGCGAAAGGATCGGCGCGTATATGCAAAAAACGGGGCTTATCTTTGCGCTGGCTTCGCTTCAAAATTTTGCGGCCAACGGGCGTGTGCCGATGGCGGTTGCGAAAATCGCAGGAGTGCTTGGCATTTGGGTGGTTGGTATTGCCAGCGAGCAGGGCACGCTGCAGCCGATCGACAAACGGCGCGGTCAAGCAAAAACATTGGAAAAGCTGGCCGAATACGTGATCGCGAACGGGAGCGATGCAGGGAAGGTGCGTATTGCCCACTGTCAAAACGAAGCGGCCGCCGAAGCTCTTAAGGAATTGGTGCTTTCCGCTCATCCCAAAGCCGACGTGGCGATTGCCGAATGCCGTGGCCTTTGCAGCTACTACGCCGAAAAAGGCGGTTTGCTGGTGGCATACGAAAAAGCGTAACGCTGCTCTGCACCTAAGCGGTGACTGCAAAAAAACGCCTGCATCGTTACAAGACGATACAGGCGTTTTTGCTTAAATCTTAAAGGCTTTCTCGGTGGGAATGGCAAAGAGAATGCCGTTGGCGGGAGAGGAAATCCCAAACTCGGCGTTTACCGCTTCCATAATTTGGCGGCTTACCTTTTGCGGTGCAAGAATGCACAGCATTTCACGTTCGCCGTCGACTTCGGTTTTTACAAGGTCGGTAAATTGCTCTGCATCGGCTAAACGCCCTTTAATGACGGTGCCGCCCGTAGCGCCTGCCTTGCGCGCTGCTTCGATAACGTCTTCGGCGTAGCCTTCGTTTACCGAGATAACGATAAGGTTGTTGTGGTGCTCGTTTTTCATAGTACCGTTTCCTTTTTCTGTGGATTTTGTGTTGCTGAAATTCAGCATTTCCGTGAGGATCCTGCCGGCTGCTGCGACGTCGAACACGATCATCAGCCCACCGTATTTGGAATGACTTGCGAACGTGGCGCCGAAATTGGCCATAAGCTCTTTAATATCCGCTTCCGAGCCAAGGCTGAGGATGATATCCTTATCCCTGTTGCCGAGGCCGAAAATATCCATCATTTCCGTGGGGGCCGTTCCGAACCCGACGGTTTGGAAATTAACCCGTATATTGAGGCTGTTAAGCTCCTTGATAAGCTTTGCGCCCTTGTTGCGTTCTACGATGGAGAACAACGTCATAATCTTTTTGCTCATGCCGATGCCTCCTCGTCAAAAAACACGATATCGTCTTCCACGGTGCTAAGCTCCATATGAAGCTGACGAATGCGACGAGCGTGGCGGTGCCGTTCGCTGAGTCCCAGCATTTGAATGGTGATAAGCGGTGCCATAGCGATCATTGCCACGATACCGAAAGCATCCGTCATTACGTTTCCGCCGATAGCTTCACAAGCGCCCATAGCGAAGGGGAGCATAAAGGTGGACGTCATCGGTCCGCTCGCTACACCGCCCGAGTCAAAAGCAATACCCGTGTAGATGTGCGGAACAAAAAAACTGATGATCAGCGATATTGCGTAGCCGACGATCAAAAACGGCAACACGGGGATCCCCGTGAGCACGCGCAACATAGAAATGCCAACGGCAACCGCTACGCCGACGGAGAGCGATAATGCCACGGATTTTTGCGAAATGGCGCCGTTGGTGATCTCGCTGACTTGCCGTTGTAAGGGGT
>JAZQTE010000362.1:0-8232 GCA_045630505.1 Acutalibacteraceae bacterium
TTGAATTGTCGGTGTATCGTTATCCAGTGTTACCAGCAGACCGCTGATCGTATCACTGCGGCGTTCCACGAGCAATGATGCCACACGGTCTTCGATCTCGCGGCGAACGGCGTTGCGCAGATCGCGAGCACCGCGCTTTCCGCCGGCAGCACGGTGTGCCAGCCACGCAGGCACATTATCGTCAAAGCGGAAGGCAATGCCTTTCTCCTCCAACGGAGCGCACAATTCATTCAGCATCAGCACGGCGATATCCTTATAATGTTCTTCCGTGAGCGGAGCAAAATAGACGATCTCATCCACGCGGCTGATAAATTCTGGGCGAAGAAATTCCGAAAGCGCTTTCGTTGCCTTATCACGCGAAGCCTCGGCATCGTTTTTGCCAAAGCCCATTAAATTCTCGCGTTGCTGGCTGCCGGCGTTCGAAGTCATCACGATAACCGTATTTTCGAAATTCACCACACGACCGTGTGCATCCGTTACACGGCCTTCGTCCAGTATCTGAAGCAACAGGTTAAGAACGTCGGGATGTGCTTTTTCAATCTCATCAAACAAAATAACGGAATAGGGTTTGCGCCGCACTTTTTCCGTCAGCTGCCCTGCTTCGTCATAACCGACATAACCGGGAGGCGAACCGATAAGACGCGATACGGCGTGCTTTTCCATAAACTCGGACATATCTAACCGAATCAGCGTTTCCGGAGTATCAAACAATTGGGAAGCCAACACCTTCACCAATTCCGTTTTACCAACACCCGTCGGCCCCACAAAGATAAACGAGGCAGGGCGACGGCGCGGGCTGATTTGCACACGGCTACGGCGAATAGCCGCCGCTACCAGCTGCACGGCTTCATCTTGACCAATAATATGCCGTTTCATTTCATCTTCCAAGGCGGCTAATTTTTCCAGTTCGTTCTCGCGAATCTTGGAGGCAGGAATTCCCGTCCACAATTCGATAACGCCTGCCAAATGCTGCTCGGTAACGGGCGCGTGCGCTGCCGCAGGACGCAGTTCTTCAATGCCCTGCTCCACTTTTATCAATTCGGAACGCAAATTGGCCAAGCGTTCGTAGTCCACCGTTTCTTGTGCCAAAATTTCGCTTTCCGTCTTATGCAATTTATCGGCACGCAGCAGCTGCTTGGCATATTCGTCGGCTGCTTTGTTTTGTAACGCAGCAGCCGTACACGCTTCGTCCAACAGATCAATGGCTTTGTCGGGCAAGAAGCGGTCGGTAATATACCGTTCCGAAAGCACGACCGCTTGCTTTAGCACGGCTTCACTCACGGCAACGCCGTGGTATTCTTCGTAATACGTGCGAATGCCGCACAGCATTTCCACCGTATCGTTAATAGAGGGTTCCTCTACACGAATCGGCTGAAAACGGCGTTCGAGGGCTGCGTCTTTTTCGATATGCTTGCGATACTCGTTGAAGGTCGTAGCGCCGATTACCTGAATCTCACCGCGAGAAAGCGCCGGCTTCAAGATATTGGCAGCCGACATACTCCCCTCGGAATCACCCGTACCTACCAAGGTGTGAACCTCGTCAATAAATAAAATAATATTGCCTTCGGCTTTTACTTCGTCAATAAGACCTTTAATACGGCTTTCAAATTGACCGCGGAACTGGGTACCTGCCACCAAGCCCGTGAGATCCAAGAGATGCAGCTCTTTGTTTTGCAGTTTAAACGGTACGTTTCCCGAGGCAATACGCTGTGCCAAGCCCTCGGCAATCGCTGTTTTACCCACACCGGGTTCACCGATCAGGCACGGATTATTTTTGCTGCGACGGCACAAAATCTGTACGGCACGATAAATTTCGCGATCACGTCCGATAATCGCGTCCAGCATACCGTTGCGCGCTTTCTCGGTGAGATTCGTGCAATAGGTATCCAAAAACTTGCGCTTTTTCTCTTTCTTATCCTGCTTCTCGCCGTTCTTTTCAGCACTTTGCTCAGCCTCGCCGCTCGTCTGCGGCTGTTTACCAAACAAATTTTGCAGAAACGGGAACGTGGCAGCACCGCCGGGCATAAATCCGTTTTCAGAATCCTCGCCGTCGGTAGCCATCAATTCGCCAAGCTGCTCGTCCATTGCTTCCAGTTCGTCTTGCCCGATACCAAATTTATCCAACAAATCGTTAACCGGCTGGATTCCCAATTCCTTGGCGCACGTTAGGCATAATCCTTCATTTTTACTTTCGTTACCTTCCATGCTGGTAATAAATACTACCGCAGGGCGTTTCTTACAACGGGAACAAAGCATAGTAAACTCCTTATCTCAATTTATCTTGTAACTCGGCTTTTTTCTCGCGGCGCAGCCTAAAATAGAGCGCCATATACATAAAGAAGGAAAAGAGCATCGTCACTGCAACCAGCGTAATCAATCCCCACATTAGCTGCTTCGGCATCGTATCCCACAGTGCGATGATCAACATTACCACATAAAACGTGCAGGTGGAGATCTTCCCAAACCATTTTGAACCGCGAATGATCTCGTTGCGATACAGCAGTATCCAACCGCCGATTGCCTGCAACAATTCTTTTGTAAAGCAGATAACGAACAACGGGATCAACGCCGTGTTACGAATGGTTAGACAAACAAGAACCGCCACTTGCGTAATTTTATCAGCCAACGGATCCAGTAATTTGCCGATTTCCGTAATTTGATGGCAATGTCTTGCTATAACGCCGTCCAGTACATCGGTAATTCCCGACAAAAACAAAATCGCCAGCGCCCAATATAATTCACCGTTTAAGTACAAAAAGGCAAAAATGGGAATCAGTGCTAAACGCACAAGCGACAGCACATTGGGAATATTCCATACGAACTTCAAACTTCTCATACTTTCCACTCCGCGAAACAAGGGTTTTATACAGAAAACTTATCCAAACATATTAATAAGGGGGTTGATATCGGCGATCCACTTTACCAAAAGACTATTGCTCACAGCCTCGGACGTAATCAGTGCATCGGGCGAAGCCGTTGCCGCAATCAACTGGATAACCGTTACAAAAGCCAAAAGGAAAACCGCGCCTTTCACGGCACCGAGTGCTGCGCCCAGTAATCCGTCCGCTTGACGAATAAGCGGTAATTTGGTGATAGGCTTCACAAGCTTCACGAGCAACCGTGCTACAAACAGCAGCACCAAGAACAGCAGAATGAAAATAACGAACTGAAGCAGTGCCGACACAATAGGACGCACAATAGCATCCATCAATGATTCCACCAACATTTCGCCCGTCGAAGCGCCGGTAGAACTCAGCTGTTCAACGGTTTCTTGCAGTTTGGGACTATTCTCCAGTGCCGTTGCAATCGGAGCCGGAAGGCTTTCCAGCAAGGCAGAAAGCTGCTCTGAAGCCGAGGTTTTTGCGCTTTCCCCTATCGTTTCCAAAAGTTTGGTTTCCATACTCGGAGCAATCCACGAATCATATACGTGGTTTGCGGCAGGCGCACTGAAGCTAAATGCCAAAACGAACGCCGCAACACAACCTACCAAACGCAGCAGCGATTGAATAAAGCCTTGTTTATACCCCAATATCACCGCAATGATCAAAATCAGCGCGGCAATAATATCCACAACATACGACATAATACCAGACATACACATTTTCTCCTTACTAATAAATTGCGATCATTCCGTTCGCTTTAACTGCGTTAATGTGAGCACCAGCGGGGCACGGCGATAGATAACCGCTTGTAAAGCATCGGTGGGAACGCTCACTTCTTTTGATTCTGCGGCGCTTACCTCATAAAGCATACGATCGGTAAGCAGCAGCACCTGATTTTCGTTGGTGGAAACGGAACGATATTCTCCGCTGTAATCCACCGAACGCACTTGTTTTCCCGAAGCATCAAATAGCCACAAGGCCCCTTGGTCGGTAGAGCCTACGCGGCGCAAGGCCACGCCCAGCATCTTGTCCGAAAACGCGTATCCTGCAGGCTCAAAGCCCTCGCAACGCACCTTTTTGGGTGTATCCGTATTTGCGGGCAGCGACCATATCTCGCGGTCACCCACCGCTAAAACGGTACTTTTTGAAACGTAACCGACGGAATGAAGCAGTACGTCGGCACCGCTGTATTCTTGTACCTCGCCGTTAGAGAGCGATACCTTCAGCAGCACGGATTTAAGAACTCCCTTTTCTGCACCGGTGCCTACTGCGGCGAGTTCATTTCCGTTTGCCGACAAAGCCACCGCCGTAAGAAGATATTTCGTGCTTTTATAACTAAACCTCTCCTCGCCGCTGCTCGAAAGCACGCGCACCTCCGACATATAACTTTTTGAGGTGTTATTAAGAATCAGCGCCACTGTACCGTTCGGCAAAACGGAAGCTGCGTAAATTTCACAGTTGTCGAGTGTTTTTTCGAGCACGGTTTCTCGCCGTGTATCTAACCGAATACGGTTACCGCCGTGTTCGGTGAGCAGCACGTACTTCCCTGCCGTGTGAATAACCGGTTTAGAGAAGGAATGCGGACGTTCAGCAACGCAGGCGGCATTCGAACTGTAAAAACGCAAAGAAGTATCGGTAAGCACCGCTAAATGCTGCTTTGTTTCCGCCATATAAAGCACCGAGTTACCGGCAATTCCGCAAGGAAAGCCTTCTCCTTTTTGGCCTTCACCGAACGTTGCCTCTGTCCAGTCAAGCAGCGCAGCAGGCGCAATTTTATCCCAGTATTTCCAGCCAAAAAAAGCGGTCAGTAACACGGCAGCCAAAACCACCAAACGCTTAAGCAAGCGAATCCATTGCGTATAGTTGGTTTTTCCGCGGCGACGCTTGCTGTCATTTTTCTGATTTCGCGTACTCATAGCGTATAAAACACCTCATCCAAAAACAAGCCTTGCGCCGGTGCTGTGGCACCGGCGTAATCACGGCAGCCCGTTTTCAAGGCTTGCCGCACCGTGTCGGCCGTTAAGCGACCGTACTGCACATCCAATAACGTACCCACAAAAATGCGTACCATATTATACAAAAAACCATCGGCTTCCACCGTGAAAACCACCATATCGCCTTCTCTGGTCACTTCCGAACGCGTAACCGTGCGATGCTTATCCTCCACCGAGCTTCCTGCCGAACAAAACGCCGAGAAATCGTGCGTTCCCAAAAACAGCTTTGCCGTTTCGTTCATAGCCGCTTCATCCAACCGAGAACGTACGTGCAACGAGTGTTCTTTATAAAACGGTGAGCGCACGGGACTGTTCCACAAGTAATAGCGATATCTCTTTCCGTTAGCCAAATACCGCGGATGGAAGTCTTCGGGAACACGGCGACATTCCAGCACCGCCACATCCTCGGGCAGGTTGGCATTCAAAGCGCGCGCCAACGATTCTACCGACGGCTTTTCTGGTTCTTCAACCGTACAATAAAACCGCTTGGCATGCACGCCGGTGTCGGTTCGGCTGCAGCCGGTAATACCATACCGTACACCACACACCCGCTCCACGGCGTTCTGCAAGGTTTCCTGCACGGTAATTCCGTTAGGCTGTACTTGCCAACCATGGTAACGCGTACCGTCGTATTGAATGGTTAAAAGCACTTTACCCACGGAATATCACCACCTTTAAATCGTAGCAGGAATTACTTGATTGGTAATCACCATCAACGCCACAACGGCGATCATCACAAAAACGGATACATAATCCTTGAATGTCATACGCAGCTGTTTCATTCGCGTACGCCCGTCACCGCCGTGATAGCAACGGCATTCCATTGCTGTTGCTAAATCGTATGCTCGGCGAAACGACGATACGAACAACGGCACCAGCACGGGAATCAACGCCTTCACTCGCTGCAGTAAATTTCCGCTTTCCATATCGGCACCGCGTGCCTTTTGTGCCAGCATAATCTTATCGGTTTCTTCGATCAGCGTGGGAATAAAACGCAACGCGATCGTCATCATCATCGCGATCTCGTGCACGGGCACCTTCACCACGCGCAGCGGACTCATCAAACGCTCCAGTGCATCGGTCAGCGTTGTCGGCGACGTGGTGTAGGTAAGCAACGAGCTCGCCGCAATTAAACACAAAATGCGCAAAGCAATAAACAATGCTGTGTAAATACCCTCAAGCGAAATGCTGAAAATCCAAAATTCCCATTTGGTGGGGCCGTCAACGTAAAACACGTTAATGATAGACGTAAATATCAATAACGGAATTACGGGCTTTAGACCCTTCAGCAACACTTTGGGAGGAATGGAAGACAAGAGCACGCACACTGCCAAAAAAGCCACGGCAGCCGCAAGCCCCACCCAGTTTTTAGGAAGGAATATCACAATAATATACGCGAAAGTGAGTGCCAGCTTCACACGCGGATCCATACGGTGAAGCAGCGATTTACCGGGGAAAAATTGGCCGATCGTAATATCAGACAACATCCGCAGCGCCCCCCTTCAATACCCGAGCAAGCTCTGCCTGCGCTTGCTCCAAGGTATACACAGACGAAGACACGTCCATGCCCGCAGCGCGCAGCGTGTTGAATACTTTGGTAACGGCAGGGACTGTTAACCCCATCGTTTCCAGTTCTTCGGCACGGGAGAAGATCGTATCCACCGGTTCCATCATCGCTACGCGACCGTGGTTAAGTACCAGTACACGATCTGCCACGCGCGCTACGTCCTCCATACTGTGTGAAACGAGCAGCACGGTGGTATTCTTTTGTTTTTGATATTCACGCACCGTTTGCAAGATGCGCTCACGGCCACGAGGATCCAGCCCTGCCGTAGGCTCATCTAAAATCAGCACACGCGGCTCCATTGCCATAACTCCTGCAATAGCTGCTCGGCGCTTTTCACCGCCCGACAATTCAAACGGTGATTTTTCCAACAGCTCGCGGTCTAAACCAACGCTGTCCGCCGCGCGGTAAACACGGTTTTTGATCTCTTCTTCGGAAAGCCCCATATTCCGCGGGCCAAACGCAATATCCTTGTATACCGTTTCTTCAAACAATTGGTATTCGGGATATTGGAATACCATTCCCACTTGAAAACGAATACGGCGAATCTCTTTGGGATCCTCCCAAATATCCTTTCCGTCTAATAAAATGGTACCCGATTCCGGTTTAAGAAGACCGTTGAGCAGCTGCACGAAGCTGGATTTTCCCGAGCCCGTGTGCCCGATGATCCCCACCAATTCGCCTTCTTCAATGCAAACAGACACATCTGTTAGGGCCTCCTTTTCAAACGGAGTCCCCACCGAATAACGTATATTGCAATGTTGAGTTTCGATAATCGCCATAGCGCTTCAACCTTACTTTTTAGATTGCCACAACCGAAGCACTGCCTCGGCACATTCTTCAACCGTTAAAATCCCCTCGGGAAGCTCAAAGCCATCTTGCTTCAAGCGATAACAAAGTTCCGTGGGCTGCGGTACATCAAGCTCAATGTCCCTTAATTGCTGAACGTGTGAAAACACCTCACGCGGTACACCGTCCAGCACAACGTTTCCTTCATTCATCACGACCACGCGATCCGCCAATACAGCCTCTTCCATATAGTGCGTGATAAGCACCACCGTCATTCCCTGCTCGCGATTCAAACGGCAAATAGTATCCATTACCTCGCGGCGGCCTTGCGGATCAAGCATTGCCGTGGGTTCGTCTAACACCAAGCATTCGGGCTGCATAGCCAACACACCCGCAATGGCAATTCGTTGCTTTTGTCCACCCGAAAGCTTGTGCGTATCGTGCCCACGATACTCCCACATATCCACCGCTTTCAGCGCGTTTTCCACACGCGTGCGGATTTCTGCAGGTGAAACACCCAGATTTTCAGGGCCGAAGGCCACGTCTTCTTCTACCACGGTAGAAACCAATTGGTTATCGGGATTTTGCAAGACCAACCCCACCGTGCTGCGGATATCGTATTTCTTTTCTTCGTCGGCGGTGTCCATTTCTCGAATAAACACCTTACCGCCAAGCGGTAACAGCATCGCGTTAAAATGCTTCGCCAAGGTGGATTTACCGCACCCGTTATGCCCGAGCAACGCCACGAAGGAGCCTTGCGCAATGCTGAGTGAAAGATCGTCCAGCACAGTGGCAAATACACCGTCGCCGTCTTCGTAGGCAAAACGGATATTTTGTACCGTAATCATATCCATTGTTATTCCTCTGCTTTCCACCAAGCACTGGCACCGCACGGCAAAACCAAGCCGCTTTGCGTTACCGGCAAACCAATCTCATCCGCCGACGTTACGCCACCGAATTTGGTACCGACCAACGAAGCCAGCATATACTGCATTACCGACGG
>JAZQTE010000363.1:0-1494 GCA_045630505.1 Acutalibacteraceae bacterium
ATTCGCCGTGTCATTTTCATAACTCTCTCTCCTCTTTTTGTGAAAATTTTCCGCGGAGACACCCTGTTTTAGGGTGCACTACCCCCACAGATTTGTTTCCTTTTTAATAATACAGCATTCTGTTTCAAAAATCAAGGGGAATTTTGGGTTTTATACATTCAAGTTGCACAAAGATTTCTCTTCGTGTTTGTGCATTTTGTGCATCGCAACACAAAAAGTGTAACATTTTGGGCGAATTTGGCTGTTTGCGAGTGGTGTGGACAAATAAAAACGGCGTTGGAGTACCAACGCCGTTTGGCATTACAGAATATTCGATTCGAGTGCACCCACGGCAACGAGCACCGCAAGCACGATACCGAGGACGATACGGTACCAGCCGAACACTTTGAAGTCGTGTTTCTTAATGAAGTCCATTAAGAAGCGAATAACGAGCAGCGATACCACGAAGGATACCACCATACCCACCGCCAGCGCCAACCATTCGGGAGCAGTGAGCGCTTGACCGCCCAGCAGGAATTTTAGAATCTTCAGCGCGCTGGCGCCTGCCATGGCAGGAATCGCCATAAAGAAGGAAAATTCTGCCGCGGTATATCGCGAACAGCCGAGCAGCACGGCGCCGAGAATCGTCGCGCCCGAACGGGACGTACCGGGAATGAGCGCGAGCACCTGAAAACAGCCGATCAGCAGCGCCGTGCGCCACGTCACGTCGTTTGGGGTGTGGAATTTCGGGGTGTGAGCACGGCTTTCCATCACGATGAACAAAACGCCGTACAAAATCAGCGTGGCGATGATCACCACGGTGTCGGACAAAATGCCGTCCACCAGATCGTCCAGCGGCAAGCCCACCACCATCGCAGGGATACTGGCGATGATGACCTTCCACCACAGCTGCCACGTATCGCGTTTTTGCTCCACGGTCTTGGCACGGGCAAAGGGGTTGAGCTTGTTAAAAAACAGCACCACCACGGCTAAAATTGAGCCGAGCTGAATGAGCACCTTAAACAGATCGAAAAACTCTGCCGAAAAGGCAAAAGGCACAAAACGGTCCACCAAAATCAGATGCCCCGTGCTGCTCACGGGTAACCATTCGGTGATGCCCTGCACCACGCCCTGCAATACGGCTTTTAAGACTTCCCAAACCGTATTCATTACAGATCGATCTCCGAAAGCAGGTCGCGCAGCAAGATCACTTCGTCCGCCGTGAGGGTAACACCCTTGCCCATCTTGGCACGATCGGGCGCCCAGTCGCGGATATCGTATTTGGGCTCACGGTCGTTCCAGCTCACGAGATTGATCTCCTTGCGCCAGCCCGTCGGGGACTCCGAAAGCACACCCAGTTCCTTTACTACTTCATACTTCAGTTCTGCCATAACACATTTCTCCTTTATGTAAACTTAAAATAACCAACTCTCCATCGGCTTCGGCGCAGGTGCTTCCTCAGCCGCTGCTTCGGGTTCTTCGCTCTCTGCCGCTTCCTCGGCCTCCTCGGGTTCG
>JAZQTE010000364.1:0-9061 GCA_045630505.1 Acutalibacteraceae bacterium
CGGCTAACGTAACACCCCATAACAGAGCAATACGAATTTCCTTCCACAGCACGCGGCCGATATCGCGCAGGCGCACCTCCCCTAAAGCCAACACGCGAATCAACGTAACGGAAGCCTGACTGCCGCTGTTGCCGCCCGTGCCCATCAGCATAGGAATAAAGGCCGTGAGCACGACGGAGGCGGTTAACGCCTCTTCAAAGCGGGTAATAACGATGCCGGTAAAGGTGGCCGACAGCATCAGCAGCAGAAGCCACGGGATACGCGTGCGGAACGTGGTGAAGACACCCGTTTTTAAATAAGGCTTATCGGTGGGGGTGATAGCCGCCATTTTTTCGATATCCTCGGTTGCTTCTTCCTGCAAGATATCCATAACGTCGTCGGCGGTGATGATGCCCACCAAGCGGTTTTCGCTATCCACGACGGGCAGAGCAAAAAGATCGTACCGCGTGAACAGCTGTGCCACGCGTTCACGGTCTTCGGTGGTCTGCACGCAATGCACTTGCCGTTGCATCAATTCACCAACCAAGACGTCGTCGTTTGCCAGCAGCAGCTCACGCACGGTAAGCACGCCCTGCAAATGACGGTCGCTGTCGGTAACGTAGCACGTGTATACCGTTTCCTTGTTAGGCCCTTGTGCGCGGATGTAACGCAAAGCAGCCGCAACCGTCATAGAGCTTTTTAAATCTACAAATTCCGTTGTAAGAACGCTGCCTGCGCTGTCCTCCGGATATTGCAGCAGGCGATTAAGCGTGCGGCGATGCTCGGGCGATACCGTTTGCAGCAAGCGTTTTACCACCCCTGCAGGCAGCTCCTCCAGCAAATCGGCGGCATCGTCATCGTAAAGGCCCTGCATTACGTTGCCGATCTCGCCGTTTGAAAACAATTGCAGCAAGCGTTCTTGTGTGTCGTGATCGAAGTAGGCAAACGTGCTTGCGGCCACGGTTTTGGGAAGCAAGCGGTAGGCAGGCAACGCTTGCTCGGGCGGCAGGGCGGCAATGAGTGTGGCAATATCCACCGGCTCCAGCGGCAGCAGCGTAGCGCGAGCGGCATCAAACCGTGCGGCGGATAAGTGTGCCGTTAATTCTTTTTCTAAAGGGATGAGCCATGTTGTCATAAAAAAACCTCCTGTTTTTTGCAAAACAGAAGGAGAGTACGCAAAAAGCCAAGAGGGCCATTACCGTCTTCTTGGGATAGAGCTCGTGCGTATGCTGAACAACTGTTTTGCCGTATGCTTTTTACTTCGTGAGGGAATGGGGTCCATACGGTGTTTCACATCCTTTTATCTATATGAAAGTAATTTTGTTATACTATATCATTATGCGAAAAAGCAAGAAAAATGCGCTTTTTTGCTTGCGTTTTGGTGGTCGAATGGTGTATAATATTGGTATAGGTCATAGGGTGTTGCCGCGGCGAGGGCCGCAGGAGGGTACAGTTTTGGCAAGCGATCTTCATTGTCACACAAAAATTTCAGACGGTTCTATGGGTATCGAAGAGGTGCTCACCATCGCCAAGCGCCGCGGGCTGAAAGCCGTGGCGATCACCGATCACGATAACACGGCAGGTTCTACGCGTGCGGTAGTGATCGGCAGACGTCTGGGTGTGAACGTAATCCACGGCGTGGAATTTTCTACATACGACGAACAGCGTGGGAACAAAGCACATTTGCTCTGCTATTTGTGCGATGCTCCCGATCGTTTAGAAGGGTTGTGCCGCCGCATTTGCGAAAATCGCCGTACCGCAGGTATGGAAATGATTCGCAAGGTTATGCGGTATTATCCCATTACGCCCGAGCTGGTGCTCAGCCGTGCTTCGGGCAGCACCAGCATTTACCGTCAACACATTATGCACGCTCTCATTGATGCCGGCTATGCCGACAGCTTCTACGGCGAGCTTTACGAAAAGCTGTTCGGTGAAGGCGGCAGCGTGCCGATGAACGTTCGCTATCCCGATACGCGCGACGTACTGAAGGCCGTGCACGAAGCAGGTGGTATTGCTGTGCTGGCGCATCCCGTTTCGTATAAAAACGAAGCGCTGCTGGAAGAGTTGGTTGCGCTGGGGCTGGATGGCGTGGAAGCGTGGCATCCCACACAAACGCCCGAGCAGACCGAACAGCTGCTCAGCTTTGCCAACGAGAACGGCTTGGTGGTAACGGGCGGCTCGGATTTCCACGGTATGTACGCAAAGAGTGTGCGTCCGCTTGGCTCCACCGCTATGCCCGATGAATACGTAGATATGCTTTTGGAGTATAAAGCAAAGAAGGCTCGTGGCGGAAAGGAAGGCCGTTAATGACATATCGGTACACAACGCGCGGCGTTTGCTCACGGTCGGTTTCATTCGACTTAGAAAACGGCATCGTGCGAAACGTACGTTTTGAAGGCGGTTGCTCCGGCAACACGCAGGGCGTGGCGGCACTGGCCGAGGGGATGCCCGCCGAAGAGGTGATTCGCCGTTTGTCGGGAATTCGTTGCGGCTTTAAGCCCACGTCGTGTCCCGATCAACTGGCGCAGGCCATTCAAAAAGCATTACAAGAATAAAAAAATCGCAGGCGTTGCCTGCGATTTTTTTATATGCTTGATTGCGCATCGGATAACCGATCCAATACCGTGCGCTTTACAAAGCGGGAATAAACGAAATGTGCCACAGCGGTGACGGCCCACGTGATAGGGTAGCACCAATAAAGGATTTCCCACGTACCGCCGAGAGCAGGGAACACAAACAGCACCCACAGAATACGCAAGCCGCAAACGCCTGCCAGCGTGGTGAACATAGGAATGATCGACGTTCCTAATCCGCGCAGGTAGTTAGCGAGCACGTCTTGTATGCCGCCCACAAACGTAAACATGGTGGTGATACGCATACGGGCCTTGCCGGCTTCCAATGCCACGGCGTTGGCGGTAAACAGCCCCAGCAGTGTATTGGAGCACGCAATAATAAGCACCGACATTGTGAAAATAACCGCCGTGTTGAGCGCCAAACCGCTGAGCAAGGATTTCTTGATACGCTGTTTTTGGCGCGCACCGAAGTTTTGACTGGTAAAGGCCATAGTGGCGGTGGAAAACGCCGCCATAGACGTGTAAATAAGCGCCTCAATTTGCGAAGCGGCACCGTTGCCTGCCACATACATATCGCCAAACGAGTTAACGGTAGATTGAACCAGTACGTTAGAAAACGCGAAGAGAGCTGATTGTATACCCGACGGAACACCCAGTCGCAGGATTTCCAAAAGCGTTTTTTTGTGGATTTGCAGATGCTTCACGTTTAGGTGAATATCGCCGCTTTCACGCAGCAGGCAAACAACCACCAGAATAGCGGATAAATACTGCGAGGCAATGGTGGCGATAGCAACGCCCTCCACGTCCATATGAAAGACGATTACGAACAGCAGGTTGAGCAGCACGTTCAAAAGGCCCGAAACGGTTAAGTAAATAAGTGGGCGCTTGGAGTCGCCTGCGGCACGCAGTATGGAAGCGCCGAAGTTATATACCAAAAAGGCGGGCGCACCCAAGAAATAGATTTGCATATACAAGGTGGCCTTGGGAAGCACGGTGGAGCCTGCTTCGGCACCCGTGCCCATCCACTCCAAGAACGTGCCGGAAAACACCGCACCGAAAACCATTAAGAATATACCGGCAAGCACGGCGAACAGCATCGAGGTGTGAACGCCTTTTTTTACGTGCCCGTGCCGTTTGGCGCCGATGTAGCGCGCGATGACCGCTAAAACACCCGTACCAATACCTAAAAATAAATTTATGATCAGATTGGTGAGAGCGCCCGTAGCGGCTACAGCGGCGAGAGATTCGTCACCCGCAAACTGGCCGATGACCATCGTATCGGCGGCGTTATACAGCACCTGCAGCACGCCGGTGGCCATAATAGGGAGGGCGTAGAAAAACATTTTGGAGAGAATAGGTCCGTTGCACATATCTACTTTTTTGTTGTCCTTCACGGATAGCCCTCCTTTTTATGGCTGCAAGCGGTTATACCGATATCTTGTCGGGTCCTTTTGGAATGGGTTTCTCTATCTTCTTGAGAATGCGATCGGCATACAGTGTGTACACACCGTGGGCGGCAAAGGTGATAGCCCACGTGACGGGATAGCACAAATACAGATCCGTCCACGAGCCGCCGAGAGCGGGGAATACAAACCAAATCCACAGCATACGCAGACCGCACGCGCCGATCATCGAGTTGAGCATTGGTACGAAGGAGTAACCGAGGCCGCGTAAATGCCCCACCTGAATGTTCATTGCGCCGTCGATCACCACGAAGCCCATTAAGATGAACATAGATTCTTGCCCTGCACTGATGGCGGTAGGATCGCTTGTGAACATCGTGAGCAGCGGACGGCTAAAGATAAGCAGCAGCGGGCAAATGGCTGCGCAGGAGGCGAAATTGAGCAAATGGCCGCGCCACAGTACCTTGCGAATGCGGTCTACCTTTTTGGCTCCGAAGTTTTGGCTGGTGAACGCCAAGGTTGTGGTATAGTAGCCACCCACGATAGTGTACATCAAGTTTTCAATTTGGCCTGCGGCACCTGCACCGGCCACGTGCAGATAGTCGAACGAGTTGACGGTGGAACGCAGCACCACGTTGGCAATGGAGAACATCGACGAGTTGATACCCGAGGGCACCCCGATACGCAGTATCTCCAACAATTGCCGACGGTCGATACGCATAGCCGAAGGGGTGAAGCGAATATCGCCCGTTTCCTTTGTTAAACGAAGCACGACCAACACGGCCGAAACGTATTGAGAAACGATGGTGGCAATGGCTACACCTGCCACGTCTAAACGAACCACGACAACCAGCAGAAGGTTGAGCAATACGTTAAGAACGCCCGAGATCATTAAGTATGTAAGCGGTCGTTTGGTGTCGCCCGAGGCACGGAGAATGGAAGCGCCAAAGTTATAGACCAGCAGTGCAGGTACTCCAAGGAAGTAAATTCGTGTGTACAGCACGGCTTTATGGAACACGTTAATATTGTCTTGCCCCGTACCCATCGCTTTCAGGATGGGGGAGGAGGTGAGAAGGCCCAGCACCACCAAAAACACGCCGCAAATGAGAGCCAACGGAATGGCGGTGTGTATGCTTTTTTGGATATCCTCCTTGTGCTTGGCGCCGATGTGACGCGCTACCACGGTGAGAACACCCGTACTAAGCCCCATAAACAAGTTGACGAGCAGGTTAATGAATTGTGTGGTAGAGGAAACGGCAGCGAGGGATTCGTCGCCGGCGAATTGCCCGATGACGATGGTATCCGCCGAGTTGTACAGCGTTTGGAAAACACCGGTAGCGATCAATGGCAGCGAATAAAAGAACATTCCCGATAGAATCGGCCCGTTGCACAAATCGCGTTTTGTCGAACGCTTCAAGGCAATTCCCCCTTACTTTCGTTAAGCACACGTCCACGGGTAAAGCATACCACTTTGAAAATATTTTGCAACCCTTTTGGAAAGAAAAACTTGTATTTTTTAGGCAAGCCTCGAATTTAAAAGCAGGCAATGCACATACTACCGATACAACCAAAAAAGGAGCGACGAAGATGGGAAAACACTTTTTCAATTTTGCCAAAGGTATGGGGCTTGGGTTGGCTGTCGGCTGTATGGCAGGTGCCGTTGCTAACCAATATATGCACAGCGGTAAGCGCGGTGTAAAAAAGACGGTGGGACGCGCTATGAAGAATTTGAGCGACCTCGTGGAAGATTTGGGAGAAATGTTTTAACAGAAAAAAGCCGCCCGATGGGCGGCTTTTTTTGTTAACGTTCTTCGCGGAAATAAGCAAGGCCAAGGCCTGCAGGGGGTTGCAGCTCGCGTTTTTTACGCATACTGGTGGCGATCAGCACGACCAGCGTTACCACGTAGGGGAGCATCTTAAACAATTCCTTTTCGGCAAAACCCACGCCCGTGATATAACTGCCGGCGCAGTACAGTGCACCGAACAGAATGGAGCCGAGAATGCCAAGACCGGGTTTCCACGCGGTAAAGATAACCAGCGCCACGCACAGCCAACCGATAGCGTCGATGCAGTATTCCCAGTTGCCGTGCAGATAGTCCATAATGAAGGACAAACCGCCAAGTCCGGCGATACCGCAGCCGATACACGTAGCGGCGTAGCGGTAACGTTCCACGTTGATGCCTGCCGCATCGGCCGTGGCGGGGTTTTCGCCCACGGCACGCAGGTGCAGCCCCACGCGTGTGCGGTTGAGAACGAACGAGCAAGAGAGAGCGATGGCAATGGCCAAATACACGAACACGCCGTGCGAGAAAAACACCTCGCCAAACCATCCCAGATCTTTAGCGAACGGGAGCGAGGCGGTGAAGTATTTGCTGCCTTTACCGAACACGATACCCGTTTTGGAGATCATAAAGTTGGAAATGCCCACGCCCAGCGTGGTGAGCGCCAAGCCCGTAACGTTTTGGTTGGCACGCAGCGTTACGGTGAGGAAGCTGAAGATAAGTCCCATCAACGCGCCGCCGGCAAACGCAGCAAGCAGGGGAATGAGTACCGCCAACAACGGCTCAATGTTGCGTCCTACCTCGGTGAAATACAAGTATTCCGCGTAGCAGCCGCAGGAGGCGCCCACGCACATCACACCGGGGATACCGAGGTTTAAGTGGCCCGATTTTTCCGTGAGGGTTTCGCCCGTGGAGCCAAGCAGGAAGGTCATACCCAAACGAATGGAGCTAATAAGAAAAGCTAACATTAGGCACCCTCCTTTTCGTTTTTAGCGGTAGCGATCTTATATTGCAGGAAAAATTCGCAACCGATGATAAACAGAAGAATGATACCCGTAACAATATCCGAAATCGAGCTGTCGATACGGAAATCGGTGGAAATTTGGCTCGAGCCAAGCTTCAGGAATACAATGAGGAAGGTGGTGAGTACCATCGTGAGCGGATTGAATTTTGCAAGCCACGATACCATAATAGCGGTAAAGCCTTGGCCGCCTACGGTTTGGGTGTTGATGGTATGGTTGGTGCCGCCAACAAGCAGAAGGCCGGCTAAACCACACAACGCACCGGATACAACCATCGTGCGGAGCACCACTTTATTAACGCTGATGCCGATATATTTGGCGGTGTTTTGGCTTTCGCCCACCACCGAAATTTCGTAGCCCTGCTTGCTGTATTTAAGATAGATGTACAGCAGCACGGTCACCACGGCAACGATTACGATATTTAGCAGATATTTTACACCGAACAGCTGCGGCAAGCCGAACTCCGGCATAGAGGGCAGCACGCCCGAACCGCTTTTTACGAAGGTTTTGAGAAACCACGCCACCGTTTGAATGGCGATATAGTTCATCATCAGAGTAAACAGCGTTTCGTTGGTACCCCATTTCACTTGGAACACCGCGGGAATCACAGCCCACAAGATACCTGCCAGCAAGGCGGCGGCCGTCATCACGATGATGAGAACGGGCTTCGGAAGCGTGTTGCCGAGGAACATCATTACGCAGGTGGTGGCCAGACCACCAACCAGAACCTGACCTTCGGCGCCGCAGTTCCAAAATTTCATTTTAAACGCGGGGGTGACAGCCAGCGAGATGCACAGCAAAATCGCCATATTCTGGAACAGATTCCAACGGCGCAGCGATGTGCCGAACACACCGTCGATCATTGAGCCGTATACCTCGATGGGGTTTTTGCCGGAAAGCAGGGTGATGAGCACGCCCGAAACGACGAGCGCCGCCAGAATAGCAATCGCACGAACCAAAAGGCTTTTCCACAGCGGAAGCTGATCACGTTTGACGATGTGGAACAGCGGTGTGCGCGTTTTCTTTTCCTTCACAGCCATCACGGCGCCTCCTTTACTTCGGGATCGGTGGATTTGGTCATCAATAGGCCGATTTCTTCTTTGGTGGTAGTGCGGGCGTCGACAATGCCCGTGGTCTTACCCGAGTTGATAACCATAATACGGTCGCACAGCTCGAGCAGCACGTCTAAGTCTTCACCCACGAAAATGATGGCAACGCCCTTTTCCTTTTGCTCGTTGAGCAGGTTGTAAATGGTGTAAGACGAGTTGATATCCAAGCCGCGCACGGGGTATGCCACCATCAGCACAGTGGGAGCAGAAGCAATTTCGCGGCCGACCAACACCTTTTGCACGTTGCCGCCCGATAAACGGCGCACGGGGGTGTTGGCATTGGGGGTTACCACTTCCAAATCGTGGATAATGCGGTCGGCCAAATCGCGCGGAGCCTTGCGTTCGAGGAACATACTGTGTCCCTTGCGATAGCTGCGGAGCATCATATTATCCACAATGTCCATATTGCCGACAAGTCCCATACCCAAACGGTCTTCGGGAACGAAAGAGAGGCGCACGCCTAACTCGCGGATCTGCACGGGGGTTTTGTTTCGCAGGTCCTCCGTGGTGCCTGTTTTGGGATTATGGTAATAAATATCACCGGCGGTAAGACGCTGCAGGCCTGCGATGGCTTCGAGCAGCTCGCGTTGCCCCGAACCGGCAATACCGGCAATGCCGAAGATTTCACCCGAACGCACTGTGAAGGAAATATCGTCTAACACTACGTCGCCCAAACGGTTTACGCAGGTAATATCCTTCACATCCAAACGATCTGTCGGATTTTGAGGTTCGCTGCGTTCGATGTTCAACGAAATCTTTTTGCCCACCATCATTTCGGTGAGTTCGCTTTCACTGGTTTCAGCGGTGTTGACGGTGCCGATATATTCGCCCTTGCGCAGTACGGAAACGCGGTCGGACAAGCTCAGTACCTCGTGCAGCTTGTGCGTGATGATAATGATAGCCTTGCCGTCGTCGCGCATACGGCGCAGCACGGCAAATAGCTTTTGCGTTTCCTGCGGGGTAAGCACGGCGGTGGGTTCGTCCAAAATCAGAATGTCGGCACCGCGATACAGCACCTTCAGAATTTCCACCGTTTGCTTTTCCGAAACCGACATATCGTATATTTTCTTGTTAGGATCCACGTCGAAGCCGTATTGCTCGCTAATTTCACGAATACGGGCGGCGGATTGCTTGATATTGTAGTGCTTGTCCTCCAAGCCCAGTACAATGTTTTCGGCGGCGGTAAACACGTCT
>JAZQTE010000365.1:0-2235 GCA_045630505.1 Acutalibacteraceae bacterium
GTTATCCATCAACGGAATGCATTTTCCTTGGTTTGCGGCAGCATACGTTAAAGCGAACTCCGCCGAACCGACGGTATACGCTTCCACCCCGATACCGAACACCTTGGATTCGACACAAGGTTTTACCTCGTTAAAGTTAAACTCTTCGGAAAGGATCTCGTCCAAGGATTGCTTATAACGCATACGCGGCCCTAAACGATCGGCAGGGATATCCTTGAAACCGTCCCCTGTCCAAATATTCATAACACACGGTTGCCCTAACTCTTTGGCAAGGTAGGATGCAATGCGAATGCACGCTTTACCGTGCTCCACCCAAAAGCGTCGGACTTCTTCATCCGACGAGCTGAGTGTTAAGCCGTTGGCTTTGGGATGTGAGAAAAACGTCGGGTTAAAATCGCACCCCAAGCCCCGTTCTTTGCAAAATTCCACCCATCGACTGAAATGCTTTGGCTCCAGCGCATCACGGTCTGCCCACTCACCTTCTTCAAAAATGGCATAGCTGGCGTGAAGATTCAGCTTCTTTGTGCCGGGACACAGCTTCATAGCCACATCCAAATCTGCCATCAGCTCATTCGGTGTCCGCGCACGGCCGAGATAATTACCGGTCGTTTGTATACCACCTGTGAGCGGCTTGGACGGATCGGTATCGAACCCGCGCACGTCATCACCTTGCCAGCAGTGCAACGAGATCGGTACTTTTTTTAGAATCTCGATCGCAGAATCGGTGTCCACACCAAGTTTTTTATATTGTTTTTTTGCGTTAATATACGACATTACGTACCCTCTCCCATCTACTAAAGATCCCGATCAATAGCCAAATAGCCATTATGATGGCGTTCTTCTTCCGGGGTGATTTTCGCCAAACAGGCCGGTATCCCCTTGCGCACATTCTCACCCACACCGCTATTAAACCACAACTATAAAACTTTGTCAAACGCTCTCAAATGACGAAGTTCGATAACCACTTTTAACCTTTCTTGATATGTTCCCTATAGCAAAGCACCCCCACATTTTCCTGCAGGGGTGCTTTTTTAGGCGATCGTTTGAGGAGAGATCGCTTATACACTCAAATTATCATCATCGTTATCTTCGACAGTCGGTTCGCTTTGGATGACGGCGGCAAGCGCTTCGTCTGCCATAAGCTCCAGCACTTCCAAAGACGGTTTTACATATAGTTTCATTACGTCACGACCTCGATCGTTACTTCGCTATTTCGGCGTACGCTGCCGCGACCTCGTCGGCGGTCAATACCTCGGAGTACAACTTGGCGGATGCCACTTTCCCACCGAAAAATGCCGTTAACTGTTGCACGCCGGAATCCGCGCCGATACACAAGAATTGCGACGAATACGGCGGCGCCGTTAACGTGCCGGCTTTGGTTTCTGATGCAACCAGCGTGCCATTGACATAGAGTTTTACCGTACTGCCGTCGAACGTGCCGGTCAAGTGTACCCATTGCCCGTCAGCGATCGTGGCGGAGGGTTTGGCATAGGCAGAATTCACGTTGCAATAGAACAAGAGTTTACCGGCGCTCGTGTATTCAAAGCCAAATCCGCCTGCTTGTTGATTGGACAGAATATCCACGTAACCACTCGACGGTTTCTTCAACTGCACGTACGTTTCCAGTGTGAAAGACGTGGCAAGTTCATCGTACCAGTTGGTGATACCGCCAAACGAATAGCCGTCGTCCACGCCGTCAAACGAGGCAATATACTGTCCCAGCGTTTCGTCATATACAACCGTCGGTGCGCCGTAGGTTGCCAGCGCCCGACCCGTGGCGGCATTGACTGCCGTCCCATCCTCGCGGAACTCCACGTCCAGCACGTCTGCGGCGGCCTCTCCGCTGTCGTCAGCAATCGTCACCGTCAGTGTCAGCGGCTCGCTGTCCACACTCCACGAGGTCGTGGCAAACGCCTTCACCGTGTACTCCGCTCCGGGCTCCAGCCCACCGATATACGACAGCACCGTTTCGGGTGCCGCATCACCGTAATGTGCAAACGAGGTGCGATAATCCGTCGTCACCAATGTATCACCCTTGTACACCTCGATGCGGTAGCTCTGCACCACGTCCTTGCATTTTTCTGCCCGCGGAATGGTCACCACGAGGTTTTTCGAGGAAACCGACTTCGCCGTCAGCGAAGCGCCCTCGGGGAAGGTTGGCGTCACTGCCTTCTGTGCGCGGGCATCGGTATAGGTAAACTCTGCCGGATCGAGCGAGTCGATGATATACGGCTC
>JAZQTE010000366.1:0-1245 GCA_045630505.1 Acutalibacteraceae bacterium
CCGTTTGCCGTCGTTACCACGGGTGCCGCCACCGTTGCCGTAGTCGCGACCGCTTGCACGGCGGTCGTCGTCGGCGCAGGTGCCGCCGTGGTGACCGCCACGGTGGTGGTCACGGTCGTGACCGTCGTGGTCGGTGCTGCCGTGGTGACGGTGGTCGTCGTCGGTGCGGCGGCGGTCGTGGTAGTGGGTGCGGCCGTTGTTGCAGCCGTCGTTGTCGTGGTGGTGGTCACTTCATCTGCCGCCACGGGGAACGCGAGCGTGAGCAGCAGCGCCAGCACGCACGCAAAGCACAAAATTGCAGAACGTTTCATAAATACACCTACTTTCGGTAATACGAATAATACGCCACAGCGGTGAGCCGACGCCCCGTTACGGTATCGTCGCCCGTGAGCAGCACGCCGTTTTTGCTGAGCAGCTCACCGAATTCCAGCGTTTCCACGGGGCAGGCAAACGGCACGCTGCCGTCTTCAAACCGCAGCTCCAGCACCTCGGTGGCAGCACAGATACGCCCGTTTTTGCCGATCACGACTTCGCCGTTCGGCTCACGGCGCACGGCGTACGCCACCAGCTTACCGTCTAATTTGTCCAGCCCTGCAGGGCGCTTTTTTTCTTTTTCCTTTTTGCGAAACCAAGCCATGCCCGTGTCACTCCATTCTTTTTTATTTTAACGGCTCGCCGCCGTTCTGTCAACAGAAATTCCGTGTTGTTTTTTGCAGAAAACGGTGGTATGATAGGTACAGAGGTGTTACAAAATGCAAAAGACCGTATTACTTATCGTGAATCCTGCGGCGGGGAAAATGCAAGGCAAGGCTGCGCTCTTTTCCGTAACCGACGGGCTGTGCCGTGCAGGCTACTTGGTAACGACCGTGATCACGGCCGCACGCGGTGACGCCGAACGCGCCGCACGCGAGCTGGCGCCGTCGTATGATCTGACGGTATGCTGCGGCGGTGACGGCACGCTCGGTGAGGTGGTGAACGGTCTGCTCGCCTGCGGCAAAAAAGTGCCGCTCGGATACATTCCGCTGGGCAGTACCAACGATTTTGCAGGTAGCTTGGCGCTGCCGCACCGTGTGCCGCAAGCGCTTGAGCGTATCGTAAACGGAACCGATACACCGCTCGACGTCGGCTGCTTTAACGGCAATCGCTATTTCACGTATATCGCCTCGTTCGGGGCGTTTACCGCCGCTTCCTACAGCGCACCGCAGGCCGCCAAAAACGCCTTGGGGCATTTGGCGTACATTTTAG
>JAZQTE010000367.1:0-2888 GCA_045630505.1 Acutalibacteraceae bacterium
GAGGTGCCGATATGAAAAACATCGTTTGTGACGTTGCCGTGATCGGTGGCGGCCCTGCCGGCTTGGCGGCGGCCGTGGCAGCAAAAAAAGAAGGCGCCGAGCGTGTGCTGGTTATCGAACGTGATAACCGTGCAGGCGGTATTTTGCAGCAGTGCATCCATCCCGGTTTCGGCCTTAAGCTGTTCAAAAAAGAATTAACCGGCCCCGAATACTACGCGCATTTCGTGGCCGAAGCCAAAGAACTCGGCGTGGAATTTCTGTTTGATTCCATGGTGCTGGAGCTGAATGATAAAACCGTGCTTTGTGCTAACAGCGAATACGGTATCACCGAAGTGAAGGCAGGTGCCGTGGTGCTGGCGATGGGTTGCCGTGAACGCACCCGTGCCAATATCACTATCCCCGGTACGCGCCCTGCAGGCGTGTACACCGCCGGTGCGGCACAGCGCCTGATGAACCGTCAAAACCGTATGGTAGGCAAGAAAGCCGTTATCCTTGGTTCGGGCGATATCGGTATGATTATGGCCCGCCGCTTGAGCCTTGAGGGTGCTGAAGTGGTGTGCGTTGTGGAAATTATGGATTTCCTTGCCGGTTTGAAGCGTAATAAGGTACAATGCCTTGATGACTTTGGTATTCCGCTGATGCTTCGCCACACCGTTACGGAAATCGTGGGTAAGGATCGTGTGGAAGGTGTGCGTATCGCCGAAGTCGACGAACGCCGTCAACCTATTGCCGGTACCGAACAGTTTATAGAATGCGATACGCTGCTGCTCTCGGTCGGTCTTATCCCCGAAAACGAATTGTCCAAGGGCGCAGGCCTGCAGATCGACCGCACCACCAACGGTCCCGTGGTAGACGAAACCATGCAAACGTCGGTAGCAGGTGTGTTTGCTGCCGGTAACGTGGTTCACGTGAACGACCTCGTGGACAACGTGAGCGCCGAAAGTGCTACCGCCGGCCGCAACGCTGCGCTGTATGCCAAGGGCGCGCTTGCTGCAGCCGATACCGTGTCGGTCACGGTGGGCAATAACGTGCGTTACGTGTGCCCGCAGTGCTTTGCTCCTGCTCGCGGCGGCAAAGTGGATTTCTATTTCCGTGTGATGGCTCCTGCCAAAAAATCCGAGCTTATTGCCCGTGACGGCGACCGTGTGGTGGCTCGTCGCGCCGTACCGTACGTCAACCCCGGTGAGATGGAGCATTTGTCGGTAGACATTGCCGATCTTGGTTCGCTCACGGTGGAAGTGAAGGAGGTTTAAGCCATGGAAAAAGTGATTATTTGTACCGTTTGCCCCACGGGCTGTGAAATGACCGTTACGGGTGAAAACGGTGTTGTAACTTCCGTAACGGGTAACACCTGCAAACGTGGTGAGGTGTATGCGGCCAGCGAATTTTCCGATCCCGTTCGCACGCTCACCACAACGGTGCGCGTGGAAGGCGGCAGCGAACCGCTGGTACCCGTTCGTACCGAAGCTCCCGTGCCGAAGCGTCTTATTGCCGAAATGATGACGTTGGTAAACAAGGTGACGCTCAAAGCTCCCGTAGCCCGCGGCACCGTAGTGCTGGAAAACGTGCTGGATACCGGCGTGAACATCGTCACCACGGGTGACTGCGAATAACTAACGAAACACCCCGCGTTTTGTAAAACGCGGGGTGTTGATTTTTGTGCTGTTTTATTTTTTGCACAGAGCGATAAAATGCTCAAACAGCGGCATCATATTCGGGAGTTCTAAATTTTCTTCGCCGATCATACGCTCGGGATGCCATTGTACCGAGAAAATCGGCAGCTGTTCGTGCTCGATAGCCTCTGCCAAACCATCTTTGGTGGTAACGGTTATACGCAGCCCTTCGCCGCAGGTCTTGACAGCCTGATGGTGGTGGGAGTTGGTGTGGAATTCCTTTCCAAACAGTTGACAGAGCAGGCTATCGGAAACGGCGCACACGGGGTGTGTGTTCTTGCCCTCGGCGTACATAGCTTCGTGCGCTAATTGGGTGGGGCAATCGTCCTTAAGATCTTGAATCAGCGTGCCGCCTAAGGCAACGTTCAAGATTTGGTGACCGCGGCAGATGCCGAAAATCGGTTTTTGGCGTTTGACAAACGCTTTAACAAGCGCGATCTCCATTTCATCCATAGCAACATCGCAAGAAAACGCTTTGCGGTTTTCTTCGCCGTAACGGGTGGGATCAACGTCGCAGCTGCCGCCGGGAAGCAGAAGACCGTCTGCCAAGTCGGCGTATTCTTCGGCGTCACCCAGAGCGGTAACAATGGGCAGACCGCCTGCTTGTATTACTGCACGGCAATAGTTGGAACGAATAGTGCACTTGGCTCCAATACCGAAATTGGCGGTATCGGGGTTGTTCTTATGTGCAATGAGAATAACGGGCTTCATTGTACAACCTCCTTTGGGGCAAGCTTACTTCAAGAAACCGTTGACGATCTGCTCTTCGGCTTCTTGTTCGGTAAGGCCGAGAGTCATCAGCTTGATAAGCTGCTCGCCTGCAATCTTGCCGATTGCCGCTTCGTGGATGAGGCTGGCGTCGATATGATTGGCGGTGATCTCGGGCACGGCGCACACGCTGGCGTTGTCCATTAAAATGGCGTCGCATTCGGTGTGGCCCGCGCAGCGAGCGTTACCGAAGATATGCGATACGAACCGCTGTGTGGATTCATCACGTGCTACCGAACGGGAGATAACGTTAGCCGAGCAATCCTCACCGTTTAAGTACACGGTGAAATCGGTGTCGGCCACTTGGTTGCCGTGCGTCATCAGTTTTTCGCGAATCAGCAACGTAGCGCCGTCGCCCACCGTGGCGGTGGTGATGCGGTTGGTGGAATCCACGCCCTTGATTTGGGTGGTTTCCAGCTCCATGGTGGCGCCTGCTTCCAGATGAAT
>JAZQTE010000368.1:0-2871 GCA_045630505.1 Acutalibacteraceae bacterium
TGCCGTATTTGATTTGGACGGAACGCTGATCGACTCGATGCCGAGCTTTTCCGCCGTGATGAAAAGCATTCCCGAAGATGCCGGCTTCCCTGCCGACGATGCGCTGGTGGATATCGTTACTCCGCTCGGTTATCGCAAAAGCGCCGAATACTTTGCTGCGATGGGTGTACCTGCCACGGTGGAGGAAATTCTTGCTACCATTGACGAGCGCTTATACCGTGCCTATTCCGAAGCCATCGTACTGAAGGACGGCGTGGACGCGATGCTGCGCCGCTTATCGGCCGAGGGAACGCGCTTGTTCGTGCTCACGGCCAGCCCCCATAAAATGACGGATATCTGCTTAAAACGCAACGGCGTTTTCGCACTGTTTGAGGAGGTGTGGTCGGTGGAGGATTTCGGTATCAACAAAACCAACCCTGCGCTGTTTGCGGCCGTAGCCGAACGAATCGGTTGCCAAGTTGGTGATATCCATTATTTCGACGATAATTTAACCGCCATCGCCACCGCCGAGAAGGCAGGGCTTATTACCTACGGCGTGGCCGACCGACAATCGGCCGAAACAATGAAAGCGTTAAAAGACATCGCCAGGCACTTTATATCGACCTTTGAGGAGTGGAACGTATGACGAAGTTATATATGCTCACCGAAACCAGTAAATTTATGATGTCGTTTGTGATCATCACCGAAAACAACCAAGCCATCGTGGTAGACGGCGGACGCCCTGCCGATATGCCGCTGCTGAAGGAATACGTAGGCGGCCGTCACATCGCGGCGTGGATCCTTACCCACGCGCACAACGACCACATTACGGGTTTCATCAGTGAGATGAAGAAAAACGGCGGTGCCGATTTCGATATCGGTACAGTGTATTATAATTTTCCGCCGTACAGCTTGATCGATAACCACGACGTTCCCGACTACCCGTATATGAAAGCGGAGCTTAACGAGTGCTTGCCGTCGTTTTCTGAAGTGGAACCGTTGTTCCGCGACAAAGCACACATCACCACGCAGGGCGAATCCATTCAGATCGACGAATGTCGCATCGATTTTCTGTTCTCGTACCACGAAGGGCTGACAGCGAATTTGATGAACGACAGCTCGCTGGTATTCAAACTCACCACGCCTCGCAAGAGCGTGCTGTTTTTGGGCGATCTGGGGCCGCAGGGAGGCGATATTCTGTATCGCGAATCTCGTGACCTTTTAAAGGCGGATATCGTGCAAATGGCACATCACGGCCATATGAACGTGGGTATGGAGGTATACGCCGCCGTGGGCGCCAAAGAATGCCTGTGGTGTGCGCCGCAATGGTTGTATAACGAGGAAGAACTCCCCTATTACTTAAAGGATGAAGCCTATTTGGCGCCTCATTCCAGCCGTTTGCGTATGTACGGGACGATGATGACACGCCGTTGGATGGATATTTTGGGGGCCGAAAAGCATTACGTAACGATGGACGGCACCCAAGAGGTAGATTTGTAAGCAAAATCCTTGACAAGTTTGGAAATTTGTGGTACTCTCAATATAGTTTCATAGGGGAGTAGCAAGCGTGCTTTCGCACGTAGCAAGTCAACATCCTGGCCTTTTGGTCTGGCTTGCTTTCATTTGCGAGACTTATGTGCACCAAACGGTTCTGCACGGGTTTCCTTTTGCAACTCAACCCGAGTACAGCCGTTCGGTGTACTCGGGTTTTTTATTCCCGAGAAAACTTGCCAATACTACAGTTACGGTAAGTAAGAAAGAAGGAGCGCATCGTATGAAATTCTACTGTGAAGACAGCAACGCGGTATTGCAAGAGGTTCAGTCCTCCCCTGCCGGTCTGTCGCAATCCGAAGCCGAAGAAAGATTACTCAAAAACGGCAAAAACAAATTGGCTGCCGCACCCGGCAAATCGTTGTTCCGCCGCTTTATTGAGCAGTTGGCCGATCCGATGATCCTCATTCTGTTGGCCGCAGCACTCATCAGTGCCGTTACCGCCGCTTTAGAAGGCGGAAGCGAAGGCTACACCGATGTTATCATCATCTTGGCTGTTGTTATCATCAACGCCGTACTCGGCGTCTACCAAGAAAGCAAGGCCGAAAAAGCTATTGAGGCATTGCAGAAGATGTCGGCCGCCACATCGAAGGTGCTGCGCGACGGGCACATCGTTTCCGTTCCCAGTGAAGATCTGGTGGTTGGTGACGTAGTCCTGCTCGAAGCCGGTGACGCCGTGCCCGCTGATGCGCGTATTCTGGAAAGCGCCAGCCTGCAGGTGGAGGAAGCGGCACTCACGGGTGAATCCGTGCCCGTTACCAAGTTTATTGAGCTTATCAACTTAAGCGAAGGCCAAAAAGACGTGCCGCTGGGCGACCGCAAAAATATGGTCTATATGGGCGGTACGGTGGTGTACGGCCGCGGCACCGTGGTTATTACAGGTACCGGTATGGACACCGAAATGGGCAAGATCGCCGGTGCGTTGGCTCAAGCGGAGGATGGCAAGACGCCGCTGCAGATCAAGCTGTCGCAGCTTTCCAAAATCCTTACGTGGCTCGTCCTCGGTGTGTGCGCCGTGGTGTTCGTGGTAGGTATGCTGCGTGACGGTTTTGCCTTCAATACCATTCTGCATTCCTTTATGGTAGCTGTGTCGCTGGCCGTGGCCGCTATTCCCGAGGGCTTGGCCGCCGTGGTCACGGTGGTGCTTTCCATCGGTGTTACCAATATGTCAAAGCGCAACGCCATCATTCGCCGCTTAACCGCCGTGGAAACGCTGGGCTGCGCACAGATCATCTGCTCGGATAAGACGGGTACGCTCACGCAGAATAAGATGACGGTGGTGGATCACTTTGGTGAATCCGATACCCGTTTGGCTACGGCAATGGCACTGTGCAGCGATGC
>JAZQTE010000369.1:0-3366 GCA_045630505.1 Acutalibacteraceae bacterium
ATAAACATTACAAAAACAAACAAATCATTGACTAATCGTTGCTTTTGTACGATAATAAACGCGAGGTGATGATATGTTCCGCTACAATGACCGATTCGACGGACGCTATATCAACCAGTTTCTGCATGACCTTCCTATTAAACCTAACACGTCCTACACCGTAACGTTTGACACGTTAGGCGGTGCTGTGGGTTTTTGGGTTAACCACTGTTTCACGCAAAAGGTAATAAAACCGTTTTATTATGATCGGTGTGATACGTGGACAACGCGCACCGTTACGTTTACGACATCCAACGCTTTGCAAAAGCAAGAGGCGTTTTCGAATTGGGGGCTATCTTTTTTTAAAAAGATGGACAGCTATTATCTAACGGGTAACGAAGACACCTACATAGATAACGTGCGTTTATTTTCTGACGACGATCCCACCGTTAATCTGATTGACGGCGGAGATTTTATCGACGAAGAATCCAACGATATCTATCATAAAAACTGGCACCCTATGTTTTTGGGAGAGATCGGAAAAGCACGCGGGATCTCCTTGGCCCCCGATCCGACAAATCCCGCAAACCAATGCCTGCTGCTACCGAAACGGCTCTCGGATATTCCGCGTTTTGAGGGGAGTCCGTTCGCCGTAAACGGATTTGGTTTTTACAAAGAAATGCCGAGAAGTGTTTTCGCACGAGCTCTCGCTTTTCCCATCCTGATTTTGGTTCAAACGGGAACGCTTATCATCGATAGCGAAACGAAGATAACGTTAACCGACGGACAGTGTGTATTGCTAACTCCCGATACCGTTGACAGTTATGTCCTGAAGGACCAAAAAAACAGCTCGTATTATTGGTTGAGCTTTGAAAACGATGCGTATTTGCGAAGCACAGCAGAAATCGTTCCGTTGAAAGCAATTGAAGACCGAAATATTGCCGCACAGACCTCGCTGATCGACAGTATGCTGGACTTCCCTGCCGCACATCCGCTGTACGGTTGTGCGGTGAACGGCTACGCGCAGATATTAATAGCGCAATTATGTAACCAAGGCACACCGTCGGTAGATTCCGAGCAACAGAAGCTGATAGAGCAGGTGCAGGCTCGTTTGGCTTCCGATCCGCAGTCTGCCGAAAGCAACACCGCTTTAGCAGAAAGCTGCGGCTTCAGCACGGGGCATTTCGTGCGGCTGTTTAAACAGTATACCGGCTATACGCCGCATCAATATCTGCAACGGATCAAAATGCAAAAAGCCGCCAAGCTGCTTGTAGAAACCTCTACCTCTGTAAAGGAGATCGCTTTGCTGCTTGGAATCGACAACCCTTTATATTTCAGTAACGCATTTCGGCGTTTTTATGGGATTTCTCCACGGGAATATCGCAAACAGCATCACTCGTAGTTTTTTACGGCCGAAAGTTATCATTCTTCTGCTTGACAACGGTTCCGCTTTCCCGTATAGTATATACTGCGGTAGGATTTGGACAAGCGTTCATTTCTTGCCGTTGAACGATTCATCACTCCCCCGTTTCGGGCGGTGGATGATAGAAAAAATTTTTTACAAGGAGAGAGAATTATAATGGAAATTCTGTTGATCAGTGCGGTCGCAGTAATCCTTGCTCTCTCGTTCGCAGCTTTTAACTTCTTCAAGGTTAAAAAGATGGACGAGGGCACGGAGAAAATGCAAGAGATCGCCTCCGCCATCCGCGTTGGTGCCAATGCGTTTATACGGTATGAATACCGCGTATTGGCTATCGTGGTGGTGTGTGTTGCCGTCTTTTTGGGTGTGGCGCTGCAATGGTATGCCGGTGTGTCGTTTGTGATCGGCGCCGTAATGAGCGCCTTGGCTGGCTACATTGGTATGAAGATCGCCACCTACGCCAACGTGCGCGTTTCGAACGAGGCGCGGTTAACAAAAGAAATCGGCAAAACGCTTAAGGTTGCTTTCCGCGGCGGTTCGGTTATGGGACTTTGTGTGGCCGGCTTTGCGCTGCTCGGCTTGCTGATCGTCTTCCTCGTCTTCGGCTTGGGCTTCGGTCAATTGCAAGATTTTACTACTATTAAAAACTGGATCGGTATTGAAATTACGCCGTTTGCCACCACCGTTTCCAACTATGCGCTCGGCTGCTCACTGATCGCGATGTTCAACCGCGTGGGCGGCGGTATCTACACCAAGGCTGCCGATATGGGTGCCGACTTGGTGGGCAAAACCGAAGCCGGCATTCCCGAAGACGATCCGCGTAACCCTGCTACTATTGCCGACAACGTAGGCGATAACGTGGGCGACGTGGCAGGCCTCGGCTCTGACTTGCTGGAAAGCTTCGTCGGCTCGATGGTATCGGCCATCACACTGGCGGTCAGCTTGTTCGCCGCGCTCAAATTTTCGGGCGACTTCCTGAGCAAGCTGTATCTGTACCCCGTAGTATTCTGCGGTTGCGGTCTTATCGCCTGCTGCTTGGGCGTAGCTTCGCTGCTGTTCAAGAAAAAGATGTCCTCGGCCCCTCACAAGGAGCTGAATCTTTCTACGTGGATCTCGGCCGGTATAACACTTGTGGCCGGTTTCGCACTCACTTACTTTATGTTCAACGGCGCTAACGCTGCCGATATCGCTAAATTCGGTTTCTCGTTGGGCTGGATCTCGCCCTTTATCGGCGCTGCCGTAGGTATCATTGCCGGCATTGTTGTGGGTATGATCGCCGAGTATTACACCAGTGCCGACTACAAGCCCACGCAAAACCTCTCGCACGCTTCCAAGGAAGGTCCTGCTCTCACCATTACGCAGGGCTTGGCATTGGGTATGAAATCCTGCATGGCTCCCTGCATCGTACTGGCTGCCGCCATTTTGGTGGCCTATTACGTTTCGGGCGCTTACGGCGTGGCTATGGCCGCCGTGGGTATGCTGTCCTTCGTGGCGGTGACCGTATCCGTGGATACGTATGGCCCGATCTCGGACAACGCAGGCGGTATCGCCGAAATGTCCGAGCTTGACGAAGGTGTGCGTAAAATCACCGACACGCTGGATTCCGTGGGTAACACCACCGCCGCTATCGGCAAAGGCTTCGCCATTGGTTCGGGTGCTTTGGCCGCTTTGGCGCTGATGATGTCCTATCTGTTCGCCAGCGGCTTCACGGGTGATACGCTGTTGCTGAACATCGTCGATCCGATGACGCTGACGGGCGCTATCATCGGCGGCGCTCTCCCCTTCTTGTTCTCGGGTATGCTCATTGACGCCGTGGCAAAAGCGGCTCGCAAGATGGTAGACGAGGTTCGCCGTCAGTTTAAGGCGTTCCCCGGCATTTTGAAGGGCACGGAAAAACCCGATTACAAAACCTGCATTGAGATCTCCACCAAGGGTGCTATCGGCGAAATGAAGGTACCTGCCTTGAT
>JAZQTE010000370.1:0-1074 GCA_045630505.1 Acutalibacteraceae bacterium
GGCAACTTGTCTTCCTAAGCCCGCTTGGCCTCCGACTTATCGGTACGTTTTTAAAACTCATAACAAACTCTCCTTATTCTTTATCCCACACGCGAATCCAGTCGATATCCATCGGCCATTCGCCGCGGCAACCCGTGGTGATAACCTGCGGATCGTTTTCAAAAACGTGGTAAGCGCCGTTCCACGGAGCGTTGCGTACACCCCTGCTGTAAAACTCCAAGCTCGGCAACGGTGTGGGATCATCACGGAAGAAATACTGCGGCTTATCCCACGCGTTAAAGCGAATGGAGTGCATCAACTTGTTATCCCAATACCACGCTATGTGGCCGGGTTCCCACAGCACCGCGTAGGTGTGCCAGTCTTCATCAATATACGTGAACGAATCGTTATAGCCACAGTTATTGATAAGATTCGAAGCAAACTCAGTGCCGATCACCTTATCTTCTTCGTCACGCACGCGTTTCCAATCGTGAAGCGAGCCGGTATGAATCGGGTGACCTTTGTGGATGGCTACCATTTCCACAACGTCGATTTCGCCGCAATGGTCAAATCGCTTCCCCATCCAGTTGGTTTTAGACAGTGTCCAAAATGCGGGCCACGAATGGATTTTCTTTTGATAAGCTTCGCCGGGGTGCTTCACACGGATACGCGCTTCCAGATAGCCGTACTGCATCGTGTACCCCGTGTCACCGCGTTTGCTGTACGAGCTAAACCCAATCAGCGGGCGGCATAATTCGGGTGCAAAATGCAGCACCGATTCTTCGGGGAACGAGAAATCCGTCGGTTTCAAATCTGGCTTTCCGCCCGGACGATCAATATACCACGTGTAACCCGGTTGGCCCGAGCCGCTCATATCAAACTGGCTTAAATCGTCAAAGTCATCGGCAATCGCCAAGTGGGTATAGCCTGCCGCTTTAGCGGCGGCGGGAATCGGCTCATTTTTAAAACTCATTTCGCTCTCTCCTTGTGCAGTAATGCTGTCACCAGTGTGTCACACCCCAAACGGAATGTCAACCCATCACCGCGTTTTGGTCAACAATAACCTGTATTTTGCAAAAAATGACAACTCACTTC
>JAZQTE010000371.1:0-2719 GCA_045630505.1 Acutalibacteraceae bacterium
TAGAACATGAGCACGACTTTTTGGAACTGGGTTATATCCACCAAGGCAGTGCTCCCCACTACCTTGGACACCACACCTTCTCATTGTACGAAGGTGACTATTTCATTATTGATTATACACAGCACCACTACTACAGACAAATCGGAGACGTTCCTTTGGTTATAATCAATTGCCTGTTCCTGCCGCGATTTATCAGTGAGGATCTCCAACAATGTCGCTCTTTTAAATCTTTGCTGGAGCACTACTTATTTCAAATTGAATACCGCGCACTGCAACACTCGCCCACAGAATACACATTTCACGATAGCAATAAGAAAATCGAAACATTACTTTTGGAAATGCAAGAAGAATACGCATCTTCAAATGTTGGTCGCGTCGAAATTATGCGGTGTAATTTGATGAACATTCTCATCCGTTCCACAAGAGAACTTTATCAGCCTCTTGCGCACACTCGAAGCGATATGACACAGCATATCATCGGCTACGTGCAAAAACACTTTTCGGAAAAGCTGTCTTTAGAAAAAATTGCCGCCGATTACAAATATTCACTCGGGTTTGTGAGCCGAAAATTCAAAGCAGAAATTGGCATTTCCTTCCAAGAGTATGTACAAGAAGTCCGCATTAAAGAAAGTTGCCGTCTGCTCATCTCCACCAAAAAGAAAACAACCGAAATTGCCGAGCTTGTCGGTTATGCGGATATTAAGTTTTTCAATAATGTTTTTAAACGCAAAAACGGAATGACTCCAAGCGAATACCGCAAGCGCTATACCAAAACCCAAAAGTGGTAATAACTATCTACAATCATTGTACACCATATTCTAAAATAAACAAATCTTTTTTAAACAAGCAATAATCCTATGTAATCGCTGTAACGAAAAGAAAAACACCCGCGGTATTCCGCGGGTGCTTTTTTTGCGTTGAAAAGAAACTTATTTGAGTTCCACTTTCGCGCCGGCTTCTTCCAGCTTCTTCTGGATTTCTTCGGCTTCTTCTTTACCAGCGCCTTCTTTGAGGGCTTTGGGAGCGCCGTCAACCAGATCCTTGGCTTCTTTCAGGCCCAGACCGGTGATTTCGCGAACAACCTTGATAACGTTGATCTTGTTGGGACCAACTTCAGCCAGGATAACGTCGAAATCAGTCTTCTCCTCAGCGGCAGCAGCGGGAGCAGCGCCACCGGCCATCACGGCCACGGGAGCAGCGGCGGAAACGCCGAATTCTTCTTCGATAGCTTTAACGAGTTCGTTCAGTTCCAGAACAGTCAGAGTTTTGATCTCTTCTACGAGATTGGTGATCTTTTCAGACATGAGTAATACCTCCGTTTATTTTTTTGTTTTTTAATAATGGATTACCGGCGTACGATTACGCTTCGGCAGGGGCAGCCTCACCCTTTTGCTCCGCAACAGCGTTAAGAGCACGGGCCAGACCGGCGATGGTAGCGTTCAAGCCACCCAGGAACATAGCGAGAAGCACTTCTCTCGGCGGAACCTTGGACAGTTCTTTGATGGTTTCGGCGGATACCACCTTACCCTCGAAGAAGCCGGCCTTGATTTTGAAGTTTTCGTTCTTCTCCGCGTATTCGCAAAGCACTTTCGCAGCAGCCAGTTCGTCCTCAGCGCAGGTGGCGAGAGCAGTGGAGCCCTCGAGCACGCTCTTGAGGTCACCGTAACCGGCGTTGTCGGCAGCGCGGCCCAACAGCGTGTTTTTCACAACTGCGTATTCCACACCGGCCTCACGCAGCTTGCGGCGCAGCACGGTGTCATCCGCCACCGTGATACCTTCGTAGCTAACCACAACACCGGACTTCGCTGCATTCAGCTTTTCGGTGAGGTCAGCAACAAACTGCTGTTTCTCTTGCAATACTTTCTCACTCGGCATAGTTAATTTCACCTCCCAAATTGTGAATCATTATGCCGTTATTCCAGAAAAAAACACCTTTTCCGCGTTACCACAGAAAAGGTGTTATACACAAAAATTTCCCTTGTGCATTCGACCTCGGCGGGCGGAAACCGTTAGACGCAGATGCGTACCCGCTGTCTGTGGAAGAACAGCAAAATAGATTATAGCAGACTACTGACAAAAAAGCAAGAACTTTTTTTATCAGCCACCCACCTTGGTGGGGTTGATCTTCACGCCGGGGCCCATCGTGGAAGCCACAACGCAAGAACGGATGTACTGACCCTTAGCGGCAGCGGGCTTCGCACGAACGATAGCACCCAGCAACGCATCGAAGTTTTCCTGCAGCTTTTCTACGCCGAAGGACACCTTACCAATGGGGCAGTGAATGATGTTGGTTTTGTCCAGACGATACTCGATCTTACCGGCTTTCGCTTCCGTAACAGCCTTTGCAACGTCGGGGGTAACCGTACCGGCTTTCGGGTTGGGCATCAAGCCACGGGGACCGAGCACCTTACCCAAACGACCTACAACACCCATCATGTCGGGGGTTGCGATAACAACATCGAAATCCATAAAGCCTTCGTTTTGGATTTTGGCAGCCAGTTCTTCGGCGCCTACGATCTCAGCACCGGCTTCTTCGGCCAATTTTACGTTATCGCCTTTGGCGAATACGCAAACCCGAACATTTTTACCGGTACCATTGGGCAGTACAACCGCACCACGAACCTGTTGGTCGGCGTGACGGGAGTCTACACCCAGACGAACGTGAATTTCTACCGTTTCGTCAAATTTGGCAGTCTTGGTTTTGATTGCCAGATCCAAT
>JAZQTE010000372.1:0-3193 GCA_045630505.1 Acutalibacteraceae bacterium
GTGTTTTTGCTCAGCGATCCCGTCACAGCGCCGCGTTTTTGGCTGGCACGCGTGGTATACGGTGCCCTTGCCGGTGCTTTGGTAATTTTGTTGCGCCATTACGGCCGCTTTGAATGCTGCGAATTTTTCGCCGTGCTGCTCGTTAACTCGTTTTCGCCGCTGCTCGACCGCACCTGCTGGTCGTTCGTACATCGCATTCAAAAACGAAAGGAGCGTGCTGCGCGATGAAGAAATTCCCGTCGCTTCGTTCACTGTTCTCCGTGTTTTGGGATGCTTTTCTTCCCGAAAATATCGTGCTGGTGCAGGCTATGGGCTTGTGTCCCATCTTGGCTGTCGGCTACGATTTAAAAGTAGGCGTAGCCCTTTCGGTGTGTACCGCCATCGTTTTATTGCCTGCCAATCTGCTCATCTCGTTGTTCGGCAAGCACGTACCGCAATGGCTTCGCCCACCGCTGTACGCCGTGTTTACCACGGCATTGCTGATCGGTGCCGCCTTGCTGCTGCGCCGCTTCGTTTCGGCAGATATCTATGCCACCCTCTATCTTTTTCTGCCGCTGATGGCGGTAAACTCGTTGTTCACGGTGCGTGCCTCGGGCAAGCAAGCGGCGGCGGTTCATCCGCTGTTGTCGCTGTGCGACTCGCTTGGTATGGCACTCGGCTTTGCGTTGGTGCTGTGTGTGGCGTGCGCCGTGCGTGAAGCGGCTATCGCAGGTACGCTGTGGGATATTCCGCTCGGCTACACCGCCCGTTTCCCCGAAGCCAAGCATCCCTTTATCGGGTACGTGCTGCTCGGCTTTATGGCGGCGGCTCTGCAGCGAGCCAAGGTCTTGTGGCGCGGTTTGTTTGCCCGTTCCGAGGGGGTGGAGTTATGAATACCTTTCGCGATTTGATTCTTTACCTCCTCGTCACCGCAACGATGCAGAATATGGTGCTCACCACGGGTTTTGGCTCGTCTTCGCTCGCCCGTATGCTGCGCCGTCCCCGTCAGCGCCGCGCATTTTCCAAGCTCCTTTTGGGCTTCACGGTGGCTACTACGGTTGTTTTTTATCCGTTGGATGCCCTTATTTCTAAAATGCTGCTGATGCGTGCTTTGCGTCCCTTAGTGGCGGTGATCATCACGGCACTGCTTTATATAGCTGCCGTACTCGTTGCCTCGCGCTGGTTTTCGGATTGGTATCATCGTACACGCCGCTTTTTCCCCTTGGCAGCGTTTAACAGTATCGTTATCGGTGTGGCGCTCATTGCCAATTATCAATCGCAAATGGGCTTTTTACCCGCTGTCGGTATTGCCGTCGGCTCCTCACTCGGCTTCTCACTCATCTCTGCCATGAGCGCCGAAGCGTTGGAACGTATGGATAATCCCGATATGCCGCAAGCCTTTCGCGGTTTACCCGGTGCCCTTGTGTATTTGGGGCTGCTGGCGCTGGCCCTTATGGGCTTCGAACCGCTGGTTCGTAATCTCATCTAATCTTCAAAGCCGAGCATCCGCTCGGCTTTCTTATTGACTTTTTTTCCTGCTTTTGTTATGATAGCGGTACTTTGTGTTTAGGAGAACTCGTATGAAAAAACGTGTATTATATCGTGAAGTCGCCTACGTACTCGGTATCACGTTGATGGCGTTTGGCGCCTCGTGTATGCAACGGGCCGATTTTGGAATGTCGATGGTCATCGCTCCTGCCTATTTATTGCACGTCAAGCTGGTGGAAACCTTTTCGTTTTTCTCGTTTGGCGTCGGTGCCACGGTGTATCAAGGCCTGCTTTTGGTTTTTATGTGCCTTTTGTTGCGCCGCTTCCGTGCCTCCTATCTGCTTTCGTTCGTTACCGCTATGTTTTACGGCGTGATACTGGACGGTATGGTGTGGCTCGTCGGTCATATTCCTGCCACATTGGTGCTGCGTGCGGTGCTGTACGTGGCAGGAATGGTGATCACGTCGGCAGGCGTGGCGTTTTGCTTCCGCACGTATATCGCCCCCGAAGTATACGAGCTGTTCGTAAAAGCGGTCGCAGAGCGGTACGGCTTCACCATTCATCGCTTCAAAACGGCATACGATTTGGGAAGCGTCGTACTCAGCATCATTCTTTCGTTTGCCTTTTTCGGGTTTGGTAAATTCGTCGGTGTCAGCTGGGGCACGGTCGTATGCGCCTTCGTTAACGGCCCGCTGGTTGGCTTCTTTATCAAGCTGTACGACCGCACCTGCGAATATAAAGACCGTTTTCCCACTCTTTGTCGCTTTATGCCGTGATTTTTCACAACCAAAGCCGCCGCATTTTTGCGGCGGCTTTTTTATGCAAGGGTTGATTTTCGGTAAAAACTGTGATATACTGTCACATATTATTTAAGGACGAAGGTGTTTTGTATGAATGCAGAAGTTATTTCGTTTGTATGCTACTTTGTACTGATGCTGTCGATCGGCGTCGTCTTCTTCGTGAAGGATCGCAAAGCGGGCGAAAAAGACTATTTCCTCGGCGGCCGCGGTATGGGCCCGTGGGTTACGGCTATGTCGGCTCAGGCGTCGGATATGAGCGCTTGGATGCTGATGGGCTTACCCGGCAGCATTTTAGCTTTCGGTATGGGGCAAGTGTGGATCGGCATCGGCTTGATGCTGGGTACGGCTGCTAACTGGATCTTTGTTGCCAAGCGCTTGCGCTGCTTCTCCAATGCGGCGAACGATTCCATCACGTTGCCGCAATACTTATCCAACCGTTTTCTCACCAAGAATCCGGCTCTGCAGATCATCTGCGCCGTGATCTTCCTCGTGTTCTTCACGGTGTACGTGGCGTCCTCCTTCGTGGCCGGTACGTCGGTGTTTACAACGCTGTTCCCGAAGCTGAACGCCGATACGGCGCGCCTCATTTTTGCGGCTATCATCTTGCTGTACACCTTCCTCGGCGGCTTTAAAGCCGTCTGCTGGACAGACTTTTTCCAAGGCACGCTGATGCTCATCGCCGTGCTGGCGGTGCCGATCGTCATCGCGGCAACGCAGGATCTCGATGTCAGCCTGCTCGATATGGTATACGTAAACGCCGAAAGCGGTAAGGAATACGTATTCTCACAAAATCTGTTCTCCGTTGATTGGAAAGAGATTGCCTCCGGCCTTGCGTGGGGCCTCGGCTATTTCGGTATGCCGCACATTTTGGTGCGTTTTATGTCCATCAAGAAACCCTCGATGATCAAAAAATCCGCCACCGTAGC
>JAZQTE010000373.1:0-2043 GCA_045630505.1 Acutalibacteraceae bacterium
CCGAAGACGCCCATCAGTACCACCGAAACGATGATAACGGTGATGTTACCGTCGAAGATGGCGGAGAAGGATTCCTTACAACCGTTTTGAATAGCGCTGTCGATCGTTTTACCCATACGGATCTGTTCTTTAATACGCTCGGACGTGATGATGTTCGCGTCCACACCCATACCGATGGAGAGGATGATACCTGCAATACCGGGGAGGGTGAGGGTGAAGCTGTTGATAACACCGAAGTAGCCCGAAACGGCGGCAATGGAGCCGGCCACCTGACCAAGCAGGCAGATAACGGCTACGAAGCCGGGCAGACGATAGCATACCAGCATAAAGATCGTAATCAGAATGAAGGCGATGATACCGGCGATCACCATAACCTTCAGCGATTCGGCACCCAGCGTGGCGGCAACCGTGCGGGAGTTGGTGGCTTTAATGGCGAAGGGCAGCGCACCCGAGTTGATGAGGTTTGCCAGCTCCGAGGCTTCGCTCGCTTCGGCAAAGCCGCCCGAGATGGTGGCCACACCGTCGGTGATATGAGCGCTTACCGAGGGGTTGGAGATGCAATCGTCATCCAACCAGATGGAGATGGTGTAGGTGCTGTTTTTGCCGTTGCCGTTGAGCTCATATTGCTTTTTGGTGGCATCGGCAAAGGCTTTCTTCCCCTTGGCATCCAGCTCCAGCATTACCAACGGCTCGCTGGTTTCGGGATTAAGCCCTGCTTTGGCAGAGGCTACCAGATCACCCGTGAGCACCAGCTTATCCTTGGCGGGTTTGGTGGTACCGTCGGACGACGAGGTATCGAGATAAAATTCAAGCTGAGCGGTTTTACCGAGCTCTTGAATGGCCTTGGCGGAATCAAATTCGGTTTCGCCTTTTTTCCACGGGAAGCGGATAATGACTTGATCGTTATCAAAGTCGGTATAGGCCTCGTAGTCGGTAATACCGTTGGCGATCATACGGCGCACGATAACTTCTTTCATCGAGCTGATTTGATCGTCGGTGGCTTCAATTTTGGAGCTTTCGGGTGCAAACGTGACCTCCACGCCGCCGCTGATATCGATACCCGTTCGGATACCGCTTGCTCCGCGAATGATCGTGTCTACTCGGTCGCCGTAGTTCGAATATACGCCGAAAATCGACGTGTACGACAAGGCGAGGATGAGCAGAGCCACGATGAAGAATACGTATTTCGGTGTTCGCTTCATCGTTTAGTCCTCCTGTGCTGTTAGATAGAAATACTACATAAAAGACATTATAGTGGATTTTATGATAAAAGTCAATCACCAATCTATATAATATATAATAAATAAACATAAAATAAAGCCCCCGCTTTGCAGAATTGCAAAACGGGGAGCCGTGTGATTTAGCAGTGTTTTTTGAGATAGGCGAGCTCGGCGCACAGGCAGAACAGCTCCATGGCTGTTTGCAGCTCGGCTTGCGAGGGGTAGGAGGGGGCAATGCGCAGCGTGCTGTCGAACGGATCGTTGCGGTAGGGATAGGTGGCGCCGGCCCCCGTGATAACAACGCCTGCTTCCTTTAACAGATGCACGGTTTCGGCGGCGGTGCCCTCGGCCAGCTGTACGCTCACGAAGTAGCCGCCGTTCGGCTTGTGCCAACGGGCAATGCCCAGCTCGCCCAGCTTTTCCTCCAAGGTATTCAGTACGATGGCGAACTTGGGACGAAGGATGGCGGCGTGGCGTTTCATATGCTCGGCAACACCTGCGGCGTTTTTGAAATAACGGGTGTGACGGAGCATATTGATCTTATCGTGGCCGATGGTTTGAATCGTCATACGCGCCTTGATATCCGCCACGTTGCGGGGAGAGGCGGCCAAAGCGGCCACACCTGCGCCGGGGAAGCTGATCTTGGAGGTGGACGTGAACTGGATGACGATATCCTCGTTACCGACCGCCACGGCTTCCGCATACAGATTCAGCAGCGTATCGGGCGTATCGGTTAAGTGATGCACGCAATAGGCGTTATCCCACATAATGCGGAAATCCTTGGCAGCAGGCTTCAGCGTTGCGAAGCGGCGCACCACGTCAT
>JAZQTE010000374.1:0-11674 GCA_045630505.1 Acutalibacteraceae bacterium
ATGGGCCAACGGGGTGATCGCCGATAATCCCGATTACAACGTGATCATCAGCACACACATCTACTTGGGAACCAACAAAAAACCATTGGGCGAATCGTCCAAGAGCTCACTCGACCGTTACGGTGTGAATAATAACGGTGATGAGGCGTGGGAAAAGCTGTACAGTCAGCACAAAAACATCAGTATGGTGATTTGCGGCCATTGCCCCACCGATGAGATCATCGTGAATCAGCGTCAGGGCGTGCACGGCAACACCGTTACCGAAATGCTGGTGGATCCTCAAACCACGGATAAAACGCAGGAAGGCGTTGGCTTGGTGGCAATGCTGTATTTCTCGAACGGCGGCAAAACGGTAGACGTGGAATATTATTCCACCATCAAGGATGCTCATTATTTAAAGGAAAATCAGTTCCGATTGGAAGTGGACGTGGTAAACACGGCGATAAACATTTGGTGGATCGTCTGCTCGGCGGCGATCATTGTTGCGGCCGTTTTGGTTATCGCGGTCGCTTCGGTAATGATCATCAAGAAGAAAGCAAAAAAAGCGGATTAACAAACAACCCTCGCACGGGAGACGCTTCGTAAAGAAGTTGTCTCCCGTGCTTTTTTATAAAGGAAAAGACACTTTCGAAAATTGAAAGTGTCTTAGTGGGTTATATACTTTGAGAAAGGTAAATGCTTTCCAAAAAAACGATTATATTTTCTGTGCATAAAGAACGATATATCTCTAACGAGATATGATATACGGCTTTGCCGTATGATATATTTCCACTTCGTGAAAACATGATATACTATCCGTTCCTTAATATGCCAAAGGCATATATCATCGCTCGCAGAGCGATATCACACCGCAGGTATATCATCCGTTCCACAAAGGAACGGATATCATTGAGGCACCTTCCTTACGGAGGGTGCCTCACCGTGGTGCGAGGGTTGTTTTATGCCACGAAGAATAGCTTGGCGGCTATGGTCATAACAATGAGAAATGCGGCGTTGATGCCCGTGAACATCCAAAAATATTGCTTGCTGTGGCCGGGGTAGAGAATACGGTATTCACTAAACGTGATAAGGCTGGCAAGCGAGGCGATCAGCGTGCCCGTGCCGCCGATATTCACACCGAGCAGCAGCGAACGGTAATCGGTGGTGAAGCGCGAAAGCAAAATTGCGGTGGGAACATTGCTGATACCTTGGCAGGAGAGAATGGAAACAAGCAGCGTATCATATTCCAGCAGGGAAGATAACCACACGTTTACCGCTTCAATGCGTGCGAGATTACCCGCGAAAATGAAAAAGAAGAAAAACGTGCCGAGCAACGGATAGTCCACCATCTTTAAGGCGTTGCGCTCTGCAAAGAACAGCACCAGCGGAATGAGGATCAGCCCCACGATAAAAGGAATAACGCGGAACACGATGAGCAACGATACCGCAAACAAGGCCAAGTATAGCACGGTGCGCGGAACGTTCAGCTTCTCGGGGAATTTCTCGTCGATCGACAATCGTACGGGCTTCACGGGCAAGCAGGCAAGTGCCAGCAGCGTAATGGCAAGCAGAAACGGGGCTAACATAATACTGCAAAATTCAGCTGTGGGTATGTTAAAATATGAGTATAAATACAAGTTTTGCGGATTGCCGAACGGGGTGAGCATACCACCCAAGTTGGCAGAAATGTTCTGCAAAATAAACAGATACGCTATGTATTTCTCTTGCTTGGTAACGGTGAGCGCAAAATATCCCAGCGGTAAAAACGTAATCAGTGCCATATCATTGGCAATCGCCATCGAACCTAAGAAGGTGATTACGATGAGCAACAAAAACAAGCCGCGCAGATTACCCGAAATTCCCACCAAGCGGCGCGCAACGATGGTGAAGAATTTTATGCTCCGCAGCGCGCACACCACCGCCAGCGTGATGAATAAGCACACCAGCGTGGACCAATCGAAATACGAGGCGTATTCGGCGTCGGGCGGAACAAAAAAAGCGGTAATAACCGCCGCGGCGGCCGCTACGCAGAACACCACGTTCTTTTTCATAAATTGAAGGATCGCCACAATGTCATCTCCTTTGTTCGCAACGACAGCCATCATACACCCATTTTGCCGATTTGGCAAGAGGTTTATAAATGGGTTTGGAAAAAGTTGCATTAAAGATGGAAGTGTGATATACTGACGTTGAGGGGAAGGGGGATGATCGTTTGTTTTCTGTATATAACTTGTTGCGGCGCTTTTGCCGAATTGTAAGAAGAGTCGTGGGAAAACGCTCGGTGTGGTTTTTCGGTGCTGTTGCTCTTTCTTTTCTGTTATGTGTTGTAGTTACCTTTTATTCGCGACCTGATGTGTTTTCTCGGCTTTTCGCACGGAAGTATGATGTTCGTATGTTTGAGAACATTGCGGAATGTGAAAAATTATCGTCGTTAGACGGGGTTGGTTATCGTTTGCCGCAGTTCGATACGGAATTAGAAGAATTATCCTATACCGCTTTTTGGGGCGGCGAATACGCCGTGGAGGGCGAGAATTTTAGAATTTTCGCGTATGAATTCGACGATGCGGCATCCGCAAAAACGTATTTCAAAAACGTTACCGGCAAGGATACCGAGCGAGACCAAGACTTTTCGGGCAGTAGGGGTGCTTGGGAATATGAACTCACCGTAATCGATGCTCACAAAGCGTATCGCGTAACGGCGGCAGCGAGTGCGCAAGCGGTGATTGACCAACTGCTGGAAGAAACGTTTAGTGTTATAATTGCAAAACGCGGTTAGAATGGGTGGTTCAACGGTACCCTTCTTCTTAGAAACACGGTGGAAGGCACGGCTCGACAAGCAAGCGCTTCGTGCAGCAATTGGCAAAAATGGCCGGTACTTAAATGATTCTTGTACAGAATATAAAAAGAAGCGGAGGTATTCTCTCCGCCGCTTTTTTGGTGCGGGCGACAAGACTTGAACTTGCACGCTTGAGGCATCGGCTCCTAAGACCGACGTGTCTGCCATTCCACCACGCCCGCACGGTATATAACAGTGTATCACAGACTTTTTCAAAATGCAAACGCTTTTCAAAAAAGTTTTCAAAGATACCAAAATATTCCGTGGGGTAATTTCGCAAAAGCGGTTGAATTTGTTGACGGAATTTGGTAAAATAATAAACTAGGGGAGGGGTTTGCGTGAAACGATGGCGTATTGGCTTGACAATACTTTCCCTTCTGTGCTTGCTTACGGGGTGCCGTGAGCAGGCTACCGTGGCCACGTTTGCTCCCACTACGACCACAGCGGTGACGGTTGCTACAGTGACGGCCGAAGCGACAACCGCCGAAACGGTTTTAACAACCGACGGCAGCACAACGGCAGCTACAATCACCACCACAAAAGCGCCTGCTAAAGGCACTCAAACCACGGTGGTGACAACGGCGCTGACGACCGTGAAGGCCACGACGTCAACCGCTACGACGACAACGGCAGCGATAACGAAGCCCGAACCTGCCAAAGAGCTGCGCGGAGCGTGGGTGTCGTATTTTGAATTGGCAGAGCTTTTGCAGCCCTGCAAAACGCCGACGCAGGCCAAAACGGCGCTTGACGGGTTGATGGCAACGCTGAAAGCGAATAAGATGAACACCGTTTTCTTTCACGTGCGTGCCAACGGTGATGCGTATTACAAATCCACCGTGTTTAAAACGGCGGCAGCAGCGGAAAAGCTGGTTGCTGCGGGATTTGATCCGTTAGCATACGCCGTGCAAGCGGCGCACCGTGAGGGGTTGGCGCTGCACGCGTGGGTGAATCCGTATCGCGTGGGAAAAGATGCAGCGTATTTAATAAAAGACGTGCCGACGATGCAGGATGCGGCAGGGCGGTACTATTACGTGCCGACGTCACCCAAAGCACAAAAGCTGATTTTGGACGGCGTGCGAGAAATTCTGAGCAACTATGCGGTGGACGGCATTCAGTACGACGACTATTTTTATCCCGAAGACCTGCTGGAGGACGGCACGGTTTACGGTTTTGAAAGCAACGATTATGAGGCGTATTGCGAAGCGGGCGGTGCACTAACGGTTGGTGATTGGCGCCGTGCAGGGGTGGATGCCCTTATTGCCGCCACGCATACGCTGACAGCCGCCAAGGATGTTCCGTTCGGGGTTTCGCCCGCAGCCGATGAACAAAAAACCTACGACAGTCTGTATGCGGATTGTAGGAAATGGTTGGCAGAGGACGGCTACGTTGATTATTTATGTCCGCAGATATATACGGGCTTTGAAAACGGCACGATGCCGTTTGACGGCACGCTGGATACGTGGCTGAATTATCCGCGGCACAGAACCGTGCAGCTGTATGTCGGCGTGGCTTTATATAAGATCGGATTGAAATCCGATACCTATGCCGGTGTCGGGAAATCCGAGTGGGTTACCCACGACGACGTGATGAGGCGTTCGGTGGAATATGCGAGAAAGCGCGGAATCACGGGTATCGGTTTTTATAGCTACAGTTATTTTTCACCTGCAGAAAAAGCGGGGCTCTCACAAACGGCGGACGTAAAAACTGCTGAAAATGAGATAAAAAATTTGTTGGATGTTTTGTGAAAAACAAGGAGTGTTGATATGGGCAGGCATTTTAGAGAAGGTGAACAAGGGGCGCGCGGCTGGATCGCCATTGTTGTGGTGTTTTTGGTTGTGGCGGCCTTGTTGCTTGGCGCCTTTTTTGCTGTGAATAACGGCGCGCTGCAAACGATTGCCGGCCTATTTAACGAAACCACAACGGGGGCAACGTCTGCCACGGTGATAACCACGACCACGACGATTCCTCCCGAGCCGGATCCGCAATACGCAGTACCTGAGTCGATGAAGGGTGTGTGGCTGACAGCGGGGGACGACTATTTGGTGACGGGCAAGGAGTCGGCCGCTACTGTCAAGAAGCAAATTGATACGGCGTTTGAGGCAATCGATGATTGGGGCTTCAATACGCTGCTGCTGCCGTTGCATCGCGGTGAAACAGCGCTGTATCCTTCCAAGGAGCTGGAAACGGCGCTGCCTGCCGATGAAAACGGCGCTGCCTTTGAACCAATCGCGTATATTTTGCAATTGGCACGCGCGAGAAAGCTGTTTGTTTACGGTGTGTTGGATTTGCACGTGCGTGAAGGCGAAGAATGGGATCCGCGTACCGAGGGCGCTGTTGACCGCACGGTGCGTATCAGCACGGAAGCAGCTGCGGCCTATGCGCTGGACGGCGTATTCGTAAGCGGTTACGCATTCGACGTGGGAGATGTTAAGGCCGAAGAACGGGATACTACCGTGTCGGCCGTGGATAAGTTGGTTTCCTCGATGGCTGCAGCGCTTACCAAGGCCGACCGTGATCGCTACGTGGGACTTATGTCGTACGGTATTTGGGCGCACGCGGCGGTGAATGAGCGCGGCTCGAACACCGACCAATATTACGAGGAATTCACCGATGGCTGCGCCGATACGCTTGCGTGGCTGGAACGCGGTCTGTTCCATTGCGTAATGGTGAAGAACTACGCCTCCACCATGCATCCCACGGCCTCGTTCCAAACCGTGCTTTCGTGGTGGAATGCCGTGTCTGAAAAGACGCGCTTGCCCCTCTATATATCGCATTCGGCAAACACCATCGGCTCCTATTTGGCAGGCTGGTCTTCACCCGATCAATTGGCACAGCAATATTTGTATTGTAAAGATACGGCAGCATGGAAGGGCAGCTGCTACGATTCGCTGAAGGGGCTTTCCAAGGACAAACTCGGTACGGCAGAAGCGCTGAAAAAAGCGTATGCCGGCAGCATTGACGAGGAGTTCATCTACGACCAGTTGAAGGTCACATCGCCTGCGAAAACGACAGTGACGACCACCGAATCCGCTATCACGTTCCGTGGCAGCGGTGATGCGAATTTTCCGCTCACTATCAACGGGGAAACCGTGGAATTATCCGAGCAAGGGTATTTCACCAAACGGTTTACGTTGAAGATTGGCACGAATACGTTTGAAATTGCGCATAAAGGCAAAAAGAGAACCTACACGGTTACGTATAAGCAAACACTGGTAGCAAGCGTGTCACCCGATAAAAATATGACGGTAGACGGCGGCAGCATCTTCCTTATTCGTGCTACGGCACTCAAAGGGGCGTCGGTGTCGGCTGTGATCAACGGGACGACGATAAAGCTGCAGCCCACTGAGGATAAGGAAGACGAAGGCGGCAACACGCCCTCGGATTTCCAAAGCTACGTGGGGCAATATACGTTGCCTAAGGGAATCATCGGGCAAGAGCAGGCGCTGGGTGCCGTGACGGTGACGGCCTCATATAACGGGTTAAAAGAAAGTAAAAGCGGCGGTAAGATCACCGTGGAAGCGTTGCCCGTTCCTACCACGACCACGACGACGACCACAACCACTGCGCCCACCGAAACGGGAACTACGGTATCGGGAGAAAGTGGGGCAACCACCTCTACAACGGTACCTGCACCGCATAAGGATCCCACACCGCCTGCTGCAGGTGGGGAGGATATTGTGATCATCACGTCTGAATACGCCGAAACCTTCAAGGGCGGCACGGCAATTGATGATTGGTCGCGTCCGTATAACTCGTACTTACCCAAGGGTACGCAAGATAAATTGGTGGGTAAGGTGTATAACGGCAGCTTATCGTATTACCTGCTGGCCTCGGGTAAGCGCGTGTACCAAAAGGATGCCAAACTGGTGAAAGGAACGCTGAATCCGCAAACGGCGCTCGGCGGCGGTGCGGCAACGATCAACGGTATTCACACCGTGCTCACATTTGATGCAGGATGGGACGTGCCCGTGTATATTGCGGCGTATCCGCAACAATATTATAAGGATTCGGGCACGCCGAATTATAGCATTGAAAAGTATGGGCAGACGGCTGAATACGTGGAGATCACGTTCCATTACGTAAACAAAACCCCTGCTGCTCCCGACCTTTCGGGAAATCCGCTTTTCTCGTCTGCATCGTGGACAGATAAAGGAAACGGCGTGCAGGTGTTGCGTCTTAACCTCAAGAAAAAGGGCAAATACTACGGGCATCAGCTGGAATGGTATGGTGATACACTCAAGCTTTCGTTCCTCAATCCCGTGGATATTACGAAGAATCCCGAAAACGCCAAGCTGCAGGGGGTGCGCATTTTGCTGGATCCCGGTCACGGCTCAAATTCGGATAAGCCGTGGGAAGCGCCGTTTAATCTGGCGTATGCCAACGAGCTGAAAGCCAAACTGGAAGCGCTGGGTGCTACGGTGTTTTTAACGCGTGATAAACCGCTTGGCGATATCGACCTTTCGTTGCCCGACCGTGTGGCGATGGTGCATAAGGGGGATTATCATATGATGATCTCGGTGCATATGAATGGCTACGACGGCACAGCCACGGGTGCGACGGCGCATTATTACGACGAGGTGGGATATACGCTGGCTTCGTATATTTATCCCAAAATGCACGAGGTGGAGGTGCCTTACGGCGTGGGGACCACTGCTAACGGGCGGCCGCGTTCCTCAGGCACGGCGTGGGGAACACTGTATATGAATCGCTGTGTATTCGATTGTCCCTCGGTGCTTCTTGAGTGTGCGTTTTTGGATAATCCGAAAGATATGAAATGCTTGGAAGACCCCGTTTACCGCGCGAAGCTGATGCAAGCGGTGGCAAACGGCGTGCTGGCATACGTTGAGGCAATGTGAAATGGATAAACAGTGGCTTGAAAAAGCGATAACCAAACCGCTGGAGGTAACACTATATTCGCAAGTGCCCTCCACCAATACGCTGTTGCGTGAGGCGGCGGAAAACGGCGCCTCTGAAGGGCGTGTCGTTCTTGCCGAATCGCAAACGGCAGGGCGGGGCAGGCGAGGGCACACGTTTTGGTCGCCCGATGGTACGGGTGTGTATTTGAGCGTGCTGCTGCGCCCTGCGCTTTCGGCGGAAGAAATCGTGCCGCTGCTTACCCCTGCGGCTGCCGTGGCGGCGGCGCGGGCAGTAGAAGCGGTTTCGGGACGCCCAGCGGAGATTAAATGGGTGGACGATATTTTCTGCGATAATAAAAAGGTTTGCGGCATCTTGACGGAAGGCCGTCACGATGCGCAGACCAAAAAGCTTGCCTATGCAGTTGTGGGGGTAGGCTTTAACGTGTTACCACCTGCAAACGGGTTTCCCGAGGAAATTGCCGACCGTGCCGGTGCGGTGCTGACGGAGCCGACGGCGTTGGCCCGTGAGAAGCTGGCGGCCGCCTTTTTGAATGAGTTTTGGGAGCTGTACAGTCAGCTGCCTGCGGTGGGCTTTCACGGTGAATATCGCGAGCGTTGTCTGCGGCTGGGGAGTCGGGTGATCGTTCCTGCGCAAGACGGGGAGAGGCGTGCAACCGTTACCGATATTACCGAAACCTTCGAGCTGCGCGTGCAGTTTGAGGACGGAGAGCTACGTGATTTGAACGCCGGTGACGTTTCGGTTATCCTTGCGTGAGCGAGGTGAGGTATTTTCCGGGAGAAACGCCTTTGTGGCGGCGAAACGTTTTAATAAAATAGCTGATATCGTTGAATCCGCAATCAAGCGCCACTTCGGTGACGCTTTTTTCTGTTGTACTGAGCTCTTGGCACGAACATTCCACACGGTAGTAATTGAGATAATCGATAGGCGTGCGGCGTGTCATTTGGCGGAAAAAGCGGCAGAAATATTTGGGGCTCATCCCCACGATATCCGCCAGCTGCGCCAATGTGATCGGCTCGGCGTAGTGCTTTTCAATGTAGGTGAGCACCTCTTTTAAATGGCGGATGCGTTGGTTGTTTTTCGGCAATTCGGTGGGTGACTCGGTATAGGCGCTTTCTTCGAATATCCAGCCGAAAAAGTCCATCAAGGCGCCGAGGACGAGCAACACGTTGGGTTGACGGTTGGCGTTGAAGGCGGTGCTGAACAGACGGCGCATCGCATCCTTGACGGGCGCACACTCGGCAGGAATGCGCGGCCAAACGGAAACGCTGTGATTTTGAATGCGGTGAATATACGCCTTGCACGCATCACCGCTGCGTAACAGCATAGCGGGATCGAATACGGTGCATTGATATACGCAGCTTTCGGGTGAGGCCGCGTGCGCACAACCGCCTGCCACGAACGTGGTATCGCCGCTATACAAAAGATGCTCCACACCGTCGATGGTTACGCGAAGCGTGCCGCTTACCACGTGGATCAATTCAAATTCATCGTGCCAGTGGCAGTCCATGTGATAGCGTGGATGGTGCTTATCTACATGATAAAATTCCAATGGGAAGTCGGGAATACCGCGGGGGAGATCCTCGTGATAATTCGGTGTGAGCATAAAAACACGTCCTAAACTGAAATTTGTTTTATTTCAATCCCTTCAAGCAGCGAGGGGTGTGAAGTTAAAAAGGTGAATATCGTTATACTTTTTTCCATTATAGACCAAGTTGCCAAGAAAAATCAAGTGTATAATACTAATTGGCGAAATTTATTTCACATACTCTAAGGAGGAATTGTAAATGGCAAAAAACAGATATGTCGGCGATTATCCCGTTATCGGTATTCGCCCCGTCGTTGATGGCCGTCGCGGCCCTCAAATGATGCGTGAGTCTTTGGAGCCTACCGTATGGGCGATGGCTAACGCAGCAAAGAAATTGTTCGAAGAAAACCTGTTCTACTCTAACGGTGAGCCGGTTAAGGTTATCATGGCTGATACCTGCATCGGTCGTGTTCCCGAGGCTGCCGCTTGCGCCGATAAATTCAAAAAGGAAGGCGTTTCCATCACGTTGTCCGTCACCTCTTGCTGGTGCTACGGTTCCGAAACGATGGATATGGACCCCACCACCATCAAGGGCGTATGGGGCTTTAACGGTACGGAGCGTCCCGGTGCTGTTTATCTGGCCGCCGTGTTGGCCGGCCATGCACAAAAGGGCCTGCCTGCCTTCGGTATCTACGGTCACGAGGTACAAGACCGTGATATGGTTAACAATATTCCCGAAGACGTAAAAGAAAAGCTGTTGCGCTTCGGTCGCGCCGCTGTTGCCGTGGCTACGATGCGCGGTAAGTCCTATCTGCAGATCGGTTCTCAGTGCATGGGTATTGCCGGTTCGATTATGGATCAGGATATGCTGGAGTCCTACTTTGGTATGCGCGTAGAGTCTGTGGATGAGGTCGAGATCCTCCGTCGTATGGAAGAAGGCATCTATAACGAAGAGGAATTCCAAAAGGCTTTGGCATGGACCAAGGAGCACTGCAAAGAAGGTCGCGACGACAACCCCGACGAAGTGGATTTTATGGGCGAAAAAGTGCGCATCAAGTTTACTCCCGAGGAGAAGGAAAAGCAGTGGGAGTTCACTGTTAAGATGTATTGCATCATTAAAGACCTGATGGCGGGTAACCCCAATCTGTCCGATAAGTTTGAGGAAGAGAAGGTTGGTCACCACGCCATCGCCGGCGGCTTCCAAGGTCAGCGTCAATGGACCGACCATTGGCCGAACTGCGACTATCCCGAAGCTCTGCTCAGCTCCACCTTTGACTATGAAGGCGCTCGCGAGCCGTACACGCTTGCTACCGAGAACGACATTCTTAACGGTATGGGTATGCTGATGATGCGTTTGCTGACTCACCGTGCCCAGATCTTTGCCGATGTACGTACTTATTGGTCCGGCGAGGCAACCGAGCGTGTTACCGGTTATAAGCTCACGGGTAAGGCCGCCGAATCCGACGGTATCATTCACCTGCTGAACTCCGGTGCTGCGTGCTTGGATGCTTCCGGTGTCTGCACCGATGAGAACGGCAACGCCACGATGAAGAAGTGGTGGGAAGTTACCGAGGAAGATATCAAGAAGATGACGGATGCTACCGTGTGGTGCGAGGCCGGCCAAGATAACTTCCGTGGCGGCGGCTTCTCCAGCCATTTCAACACGTTTGCCGAGATGCCTTGCACGATGATCCGCTTGAATCTGGTGAAGGGCCTTGGCCCCGTGCTTCAGATCGCCGAGGGCTGGACTGTTAATTTGCCCGAGGATGTCAACGATAAGCTGATGGAGCGCACGAATCCCACTTGGCCCTGCACGTGGTTTGCTCCTCGTTGCGATGGCAAGGAAGGCAGCCCCTTCAAGACGGCTTATGAAGTGATGATGAACTGGGGCGCCAACCACGGTGCGATTTCGTACGGCCATATCGGTGCCGACCTGATCACGATGTGCTCCATGCTGCGCATTCCCGTGTGCATGCACAACGTTCCCGAGGATGATATTTATCGTCCTGCTGCATGGAACGCTTTCGGTATGGATAAAGAAGGCCAAGACTATCGCGCTTGCCAAGCCTACGGCCCGCTGTATAAATAATTCTGTATAAAAAACGCCCGATACAACCGTGTATCGGGCGTTTTCCTTATGATTCTTTGAGCTTTGTATATTGCGCGACGGCCAGTGCGTCGCAGCGTTCGTTTTCGGGGTGGCCTTGATGCCCGTGTACCCAGTGGAACGTAACGTCGTGCAGGGCAATAAGAGAGAGCAGCTTATCCCATAAATCGGCATTGAGGGCAGGCTTTTTATCGGCTTTTCGCCAGCCGTTGCGTTTCCAGCTTGCGGCCCAGCCCTTGGTGATACCGTTGACTACGTATTGCGAATCGGTGGTGATATGCACCTCGCAGCGCTCGTTTAGTGCTGCTAACCCCTCAATAACGGCGGTGAGCTCCATACGGTTGTTGGT
>JAZQTE010000375.1:0-2725 GCA_045630505.1 Acutalibacteraceae bacterium
CCGTGCGCGCCGGCCGCTCGTTTACCAACGTATCGCCGCTCCCCGAGGCCGAGCGCGAGCGCGAGCTTGCGCGCATTATCGGTGGTGAGGTGACGGAGGCCAATCTGCAGGCGGCACGGGAGATGCTGAAGGCACAGTAAAGGAGCGAGAGTTCGTGAACGAAAAATTGCGTAATAAAGATACCGATTTTCTGTTCGATGCGGTGTTGCAACTGCGTGACCGTGAAGAATGCTATCGTTTTTTTGAAGATCTGTGTACGGCGCAGGAGTTGAAAGCTTTGTCGCAGCGTGTGGCAGTGGCAAAAATGCTGGATGAAAAATGTGTGTTTGCCGATGTGGAACAGCGCACGGGCGCTTCCACAGCCACCATCAGCCGTGTTAACCGTGCCCTGCAATACGGGTGTGATGCGTACCGTATGGTATTTGACCGATTAAAAGAAACGAAGGCGGACGAGGAATGAGCGGATATCGGGATTTTTCGGAGTTTTACGACCGCTTGATGGTCGATATGGATTACGGTGCCTACGCCGCGTATCTTCTTGTGTTGTTTGAACGCCACGGCAGCCGACCGAAAACGGTGTTGGATATCGCGTGCGGTTCGGGAAATTTGGGCGAACGCCTGCAAGCGGAAGGTATCGACGTGATCGGCTTGGATTCTTCGGCCGACATGTTGGCCCGCGCTGCAGAAAAAATGCCGAATGCGCTGTTGCTTTGTCAGGATATGCGCACGATGGATCTTTACGGCACAGCCGATGCGGCCGTGTGCACGCTGGATAGCTTGAACCACTTAAACGGTACGGCGGATATTGCCAAGGTGCTTGCACGCACGCGCTTGTTCTTGGAGCCGCACGGACTGTTTATTTTCGACGTAAACACCCCGTATAAGCACAAAGAAGTGTTGGGTGACAACACGTTCGTGTGGGAAGAGGACGGCGTGTTTTGCACGTGGTGCTCGGCGTATTCGCCCCGCAATCATCGGGTGGATATGCTGTTGGATTTTTTTGAGGAAACCGAAGACGGCTTGTATGAGCGCACGCGTGAACAGGTGACCGAGCGCGCCTACACCGAGCGTACGTGGCGTCGGTTGTTGGCCGAGGCAGGGTTTGAAACGCTGGCGGTATACGACAGTACCACCGATGCAGCGCCAAAGGCCGATTGTGAGCGGTGGGTGTTCGTTGCCCGCAGCACACGCACGGAGCAAGAAGCCCGTGGAATACAATAAAGGAGTATTACATACACTATGAGTAAGGCTATACGGTGTTTAACGACGGATGCGGCTGTGGTGGCGGTTGCCATCGATGCCACGGAAATGGTGGCAAAAGCCGAGCAGATCCACAAAACCTCGGCTGTCGTTACAGCGGCGCTGGGGCGCTTGCTTACGGCGGCGTCACTAATGGGCATTATGCTGAAGAATACCGACGATTCGGTGACGATCAAGGTGAACGGCGGCGGCCCTGCAGGGCAGCTCATCACGGTAGCAGACGGTCGCGGTAACGCACGCGGTTATGCGCAAAATCCCGTGGTGGAAATTCCGCTTAAAGCAAACGGTAAGCTCGACGTCAGCGGTGCGGTGGGGCAGGATGGCCTGCTGTACGTGCTTCGTGATACGGGCGCGCCCGAGCCGTACGTTGGTTGCACGCCGATCATTTCGGGTGAATTGGCCGAGGATATCACGTCGTATTACGCAACCAGTGAGCAGATCCCCACGGTGTGTGCGCTCGGCGTACTTGTCAATCCCGATCTCACGGTACGTGCCGCGGGCGGATTGCTTATTCAGCTGTTGCCGTTTTGCCCGAACGATATCATCGACCGTTTGGAGGCGAATATCGGCAAGCTGCGCCCCATGACGGAGCTGCTCGACGAAGGTCGCACGGTAGAAGAAATTTTGGCGATGGCACTGGAAGGCTTACCGTACGACGTGGTGGATACGTTTGCTCCCGAATACCGTTGCGCCTGCTCGGCCGAAAAGGTAACGGGCGCATTCTGTGCTATGTCCGACGAAGAACTGCGCTCGCTGCCCGATGAAAACGGCCGAATCGAAGTGACGTGCAGCTTTTGCGATCGCGTGTATGAGTTCACGGGAGAGGATATGGAACGCATCATTGCGGAGCGCCATACACGCCGTCAAGAAAATTCTTAAAAATTTTTTAAATTAACGGTTGACATTTTAAAAGGAATGTAGTATTATAGTTTGCGTCGCCGTATGGCGCGCACAATTTGGAAGCATAGCTCAGCTGGTAGAGCACCTGCCTTACAAGCAGGGGGTCACAGGTTCGAGCCCTGTTGTTTCCACCAAATGTGGCCCGGTAGTTCAGCTGGTTAGAACGCTAGCCTGTCACGCTAGAGGTCGACGGTTCGAGCCCGTTCCGGGTCGCCACATTTGCCTCTGTAGCTCAGTCGGTAGAGCAGAGGACTGAAAATCCTCGTGTCATTGGTTCGATTCCGATCGGAGGCACCATTTTGCGGCTTTAGCTCATCTGGTAGAGCGCCACCTTGCCAAGGTGGAGGTAGCGAGTTCGAGCCTCGTAAGCCGCTCCACATCGCAAAAAGCGTCAGCATTGGCGCTTTTTGTATCTGTGGCGACATAGCCAAGTGGTAAGGCATGGGTCTGCAAAACCCTGATTCCCCGGTTCAAATCCGGGTGTCGCCTCCAAAAGAAGATCCCAAACACGAAAGTGTTTGGGATTTTTATTTTACCGCAGAAAAAGGCAGGCCGGAGGGGGGCC
>JAZQTE010000376.1:0-1388 GCA_045630505.1 Acutalibacteraceae bacterium
AATCCCCAATCAGCACCGTAGGGGGCGGCTCCCAAGACGCCCCGCAAAAATCCGCACAAGCTCATTACGGGACGTCCGGGGGCCGTCCCCTACGAAGTGACTTCGTACGCCAAATTCCGCACAAGCCAAAACGGGCACGCAACTTTTTCTTGTACTTTCCCGTGCTTCGTTGTATAATCAAACCATAAGGGGGAATGGGTATGTTTTCGCGATTATACAGCTGCGGCGTGCTTGGCATTGAAGGCTATCCCGTAACGGTGGAAACCGACATTTCGGGCGGTCTGCCGAGCTTTGACGTGGTAGGGCTGGCAGGGCCTGCGGTGCGTGAATCACGCGACCGTGTGCGTGCTGCGCTGCAAAACTGCGGCTTTGAATTTCCGCCCAGCCATATCACCGTGAACCTCGCCCCTGCCGACGTTAAAAAGGAAGGCGCGGTGTACGATCTGCCGCTGCTTTTATCACTTCTGTGCGCAGGCGGCAGCTTGGATACCGCCTTTGTGAAGGATGCGTGCTTTATCGGCGAGCTGTCGCTGACGGGCGACCTGCGTCCGCTCTCGGGCGTGCTGCCGATGGTGATCGCCGCTCGCAATCACGGGCTGAAATCGGTGTACCTGCCGTTTGAAAACGCCGCCGAGGGCGCGGTGGTGGACGGCATTACCGTATACGCCGTGTCGCACGTAAAGGAGCTGCTCGCGCATCTCACGGGGGAAGCACCGCTGACTCCCGTTCCCACCTGCGAATTTGCGCCGAGAGAGCAACGCTTTGAAATGGATTTTGCCGACGTGAAGGGGCAAGCCACCGCACGCCGTGCGATGGAGATCGCCGCTGCGGGCTGCCATAACGTGCTGCTCATTGGGCCGCCAGGCTCGGGCAAAAGTATGCTGGCCAAGCGCCTGCCGTCGATCTTGCCGCCGCTCACACGGGAGGAAGCACTAGAAGCCTCGGCGGTGCATTCCATTGCCGGCACGCTGCCGCACGGCGTGGGGCTGCTCACCGAGCGCCCGTTCCGTTCGCCGCACCATTCGGTGTCCACCCACGGCCTCGCAGGCGGCGGCACCAATCCGCGGCCGGGCGAAGCGCCACTCGCCCACAACGGCGTGCTGTTTTTAGACGAGCTTCCCGAATTTTCACGCGGCGCCATGGAGGTGCTGCGCCAACCGTTGGAGGATGGCCACATCACCATTTCCCGTGTCAACGCCACCGTCACCTATCCCTGCTCAATGATGCTGGTGGCCGCCATGAACCCGTGCCGCTGCGGCTTTTTCGGGCATCCCACCCGTCAATGCACCTGCACTCCGCGCGACAGCAAGCAATACCTCGCGCGCGTGTCAGGGCCGCTGATCGACCGCTTCGATATTCACGTGGAGGTGCCTCCCGTGGAATACACG
>JAZQTE010000377.1:0-3266 GCA_045630505.1 Acutalibacteraceae bacterium
ATCTGCGTATGCAGGTAATGCGTGCAGGCTTCGATTTAGACAGTGCGTGGCAAGAAGCCACCTGCTGGGACGATTATCTCGACACACGCCTGCACTTCGCCTTCGATGAGCGCCTCGGCTATCTCACCCAATGCCCCACCAATCTCGGTACGGGTATGCGCGCTTCGGTGATGCTGCACCTGCCTGCCCTGCAAGAAAAGGGCATTGTTCAACAGCTCGTCACCACCGTTTCCAAGCTGGGCCTTACCATTCGCGGTATTTACGGCGAAGGCAGCAAGCCGGAAGGGGCGCTGTATCAGCTGTCCAATCAAGTCACGCTCGGCATCACCGAGCAAGAGGCTATCGATAATCTGCGCGGCATCGTGGCACAAATCGTGCGCGAAGAACGCTCTTGCCGTGAATCGCTCAAGGGAACCGTCGCGTTTGAAGACCGTGTTTTCCGTTCGCTCGGTATTCTGCAAAGTGCGCGCTTACTCACCGGCAACGAATTTATGACACTCGCTTCGCAGGTGCGTATGGGCGTTGCCCTCGGTATGGTGAACGGTGTTACGCTGGAAACGCTGGACAGCCTGCTTATCGATGCAGGCGCAGGCGCCGTTATGGAAGCAGCAGGCGAGGAGCTTGATCCTGCAGGGCGCGACGTTCGCCGCGCCAATTTGGTACGCGAACGGTTACAATAAAGGAGAGAAGAACCGTGAAATACGTTTTTAAGGGCTTTACCGAAAAAGCCAATACCGCTTTAAATTTAGCCATCACCTCGGCACAGGAGATGGGGCACACGTATATCGGCACCGAGCATTTGCTGCTCGGCTTGCTCAAGGAGGGCACGGGTGTTGCTGCCACCGTTTTAGGCGCACACGGCCTCTCGGCAGAGCAATATGAGCAAAAAATCAAAGAAGCCGAAAGTCAAGGCCTGCCCACGCGCTTGGGGCCGGAGGATTTTACGCCACGTACCAAGCGTGCGATGGAGAGCGCCGTTATGGAAGCACGCGTGGGGCAGCAAGGCTTGGTAGGAACCGAGCATATTTTGGTGGCTGTACTGCGCGACGAAACCGGTGTTGCCGTGCGTCTGCTCACGGCCCTTGGCTTGCGCCCTGCGGAGCTCGTTGAAGAAACGGCGCAGGCGATCGGGAATACTCCCATCGAAGGTGCTGCTGCACCGCAATCCAAAAATGAAAAAACTCCCGTGCTGGATCAATTCGGCCGCGACCTCACCGAAATGGCGAAGGCGGGTAAGCTCGATCCCGTCATCGGCCGTGCCGAGGAAATTCAGCGCGTGGTGCAGATCTTGTCCCGCCGCACGAAAAACAACCCCTGCCTCATTGGTGAACCTGGTGTAGGTAAAACCGCCGTGGCCGAAGGCTTGGCGCAGCGCATCGTCACCGAGGAGGTACCGGATACACTGCGCGGCAAACGCGTGGTAACGCTGGACCTTACGGGTATGGTTGCCGGCACCAAATATCGCGGCGATTTCGAGGAACGTATTAAAAATGCACTGGACGAGGTTGCCAAAGCGGGCAACGTCATTCTGTTTATCGACGAGATCCACACGCTCATCGGTGCCGGCGCTGCCGAAGGAGCCGTGGACGCTGCCAACATTCTGAAGCCGTCGCTGGCTCGTGGTGAGATTCAAGTTATCGGCGCCACCACGCTGGAGGAATATCGCAAGCATATCGAAAAGGATGCGGCGCTGGAACGTCGTTTTCAACCCGTCACGGTGGGCGAACCCTCGGCCGAAGAAACCGAAGAAATTTTGCGCGGTCTTCGCGATAAATACGAGGCGCACCACAAGGTGAAGATTACCGATGAAGCGCTCCGCGCCGCGGTGCAGCTTTCCACCCGTTATATTGCCGACCGCTTCCTTCCCGATAAGGCGATCGACTTAATCGACGAAGCGGCCTCGCGCGTTCGCCTGCGCGCCTTCACGGCACCTACCGATGTGCGCGCGCTGGAGGAGGAAGTGAAACGCTTGTCGGCCGAAAAGCAATCGGCTATCAACGAGCAGGATTTTGAACGTGCCGCCACTCTGCGCGACGAGGAGCGGAAGCTCAACGAGCAGCTCGAAAAAGAGCGTAACGAATGGCAAGAAAAGAACGCTGCCGTCAGCGGTGAAGTGACCGCCGACGATATTGCGGAAATCGTTTCCGGCTGGACGGGCGTTCCCGTTGCCCAGCTCACCGAAGCCGAAAGCCAACGCCTTCTCAAAATGGAGGATATCCTGCACGAGCGCATCGTCGGCCAAGACGAAGCCGTCACCGCCGTTGCGCGCGCCATTCGCCGCGGCCGTGTGGGACTTAAGGATCCGCGCCGTCCCATTGGCTCGTTCATCTTCCTCGGCCCCACGGGTGTGGGTAAGACCGAACTGTGTAAAGCCTTGGCCGAGGCGATGTTCGGTGATGAAAACGCCATGATCCGCCTAGATATGTCGGAGTATATGGAAAAACACACCGTATCACGCTTGGTCGGTTCGCCTCCCGGCTACGTCGGTTACGACGAGGGTGGCCAGCTCACCGAAAAGATTCGTCGCAAGCCCTACACCGTCCTGCTGTTCGATGAGATCGAAAAAGCACACCCCGACGTGTTTAATATGCTGCTGCAGATCTTAGAGGACGGTATACTCACCGATTCGCAAGGCCGCCGTGTGGATTTCAAAAACACCGTCATTATTATGACGTCCAACGTCGGTGCCCGTCAGATCACCGATAAGCGCAGCTTTGGCTTTGGCGGAGGGGAAGAGCAGGTGGGCGATACCGAAAGCAGCCGTCGCACCCGTGAAAACGTAATGGGCGAGCTCAAAAAGACCTTCCGCCCCGAATTTTTGAACCGTGTAGACGATATCATCGTTTTCCGCCAGCTCACACAAACAGATATTCAAAGCATCGCCCGCCGTATGCTGTCTTCGCTCGACCGCCGTGTAGGCGATTTGGATATCAAGCTTACCGTGACGGATGAAGCGGTAACCGAACTGGCGCGTGCAGGCTTCGATCCGGTATACGGCGCTCGCCCGCTGCGCCGCGCCATTCAATCCCGCGTCGAGGATCCGCTGGCCGAAAAATTGCTCGAGGGTGTTTTCCGTACGGGTGATACCGTTGCCGTCGATTTCAAAGACGGAGAGATGACGTTTGAAAAAGCATAACCTTGACAAATACGGGTAAGTTGAGTACAATTAACTCTGCGAGTGAGCCGGGCAATCGCGTGCGCTGTGCGTATGAGGAAAGTCCGAGCATCGCAGGGCAGGATAACGGCTAACGGCCGCCGAGGGTGAC
>JAZQTE010000378.1:0-5211 GCA_045630505.1 Acutalibacteraceae bacterium
CGGATATGCTCCATCAGTGCCAGAACATCGGCGCAGGTGGCACCGCCGCGGTTAATGACAAAGCCTGCGTGCTTTTCAGACACCTGAGCCCCGCCGACGGTGTAGCCCTTGAGCCCCGCTTCGTCGATCATAGCGGCGGCAAAGCCCCCAACAGGGCGTTTAAAGGTACTGCCTGCACTGGGGTATTCCAGAGGCTGGCTCTTGACGCGCTTGGCCTTCAGTTCTTCCATGCGGGTTTCGTAATCCATGAAGCCGCCATACCAGACGTTCATGCCATAATCCGCAATACCGATTTTTCTCATTGTATTCCCTCCGTTTCATAGGTTTACAGTATAATAATAAAGAAAATTGTTGCACTTTTCCATTGTAATTCCTTTCTTTTATATTGCAAATCGGCTCAAACGAAATCACCCCTATACTTTTTCTTGCGTTTTAGAGAGAGCGGTGTTACAATCAAGCGTAGGAGGCGATAGTAATGATTCTGATTAAAAATGCAAAATTGAAAACAATGGCAGGCCCCGATATTGAAAACGGCTGCCTGCTGTTAGACGATAACGGGAAAATTGCCGCAGTGGGCGAAGCGGTGCAGGCTCCGGCCGACGCTGTGGTGATCGATGCCGAGGGGCGTTTGGTAACGCCCGGTTGTGTGGAAGGCCATTCGCATATCGGCCTTAACGAAACGGCGCTTCGCTGGGAAGGCACCGATATTAACGAAAAGAGCGATCCCGTAACGCCGCAGCTGCGTTCGATCGATGCGATTAACCCTCGTGATGAAATGCTCACCTCGGCCCTTCAAGGCGGCGTGACGACGGCGTGCACCGGTCCCGGCAGCGCCAATCCCGTGGGCGGCCAGTTCGTTGTGCTGAAGCTGGCGGGTGATTACGTGGATGATATGATCGTAAAATTCCCTGCCGCTATGAAATGTGCATTTGGCGAAAATCCGAAGAGCTGCTACGGACAAAGCGGCGGTAAGCAACCGCAAACCCGTATGGCTACGGCGTTTTTGATTCGCGATCTGTTGGCAAAGGCGAAGAATTATTACGAAGCCAAGGAGGCAGGGAAAGAGGCTGCCTACGATGCTAAAATGGAAGCGATGCTGCCCGTGATGCGCGGCGAGATCCCGATGAAGGCGCACGCACACCGCACCGATGATATTCTCACCTCCATTCGTGTTGCCAAGGAATTCGGCGTAAAGCTCACGCTCGATCATTGCACCGAAGGCCATTTGATTGCCGACCGTTTGGCCAAAGAAGGCTATCCCGCTTTCGTTGGCCCCTCGATGTGCAACAAATCCAAGCCTGAGCTTTGCAACAAAACGATGGCCACCGCCGGTATTCTGCATAAGGCAGGCGTGAAGGTGAGCATCATCACCGATGCTCCCGTAACCGGTCAATGGTATCTGCCGCTGTGTGCAGGCCTTGCAGCCTCCGAAGGCTTGCCGATGGACGAAGCGTGGCGCGCCATTACTATCAATCCTGCTGAAATGCTCGGCGTGGCCGACCGCATCGGCAGTTTGGAAGTGGGCAAGGATGCCGACGTGGTTATCTGGACGGCCGATCCGCTCACCACGGTGGGCGCCAAGGCGTACACCACCATTGTTGATGGCAAGATCGTGTATCAAGCGTAAATACAGCGTAACGAAAAAGGAAGCACGAAAAATTCGTGCTTCCTTTTGAATTTACAGCAGTACGTGGCAAAAGGCTGTTACTTGCCGTTCTCGGCAGATTCATTTTCAATACGTGCCGCTTTTTTATCTTTTAAGTGCCACGGGAGGTAAACGAGCACAAATAAGAGCGTTACGGCCGAGGCCATAATGAGAAGCCGAAGAGCAAAATTGGGAGGCAGAATATCCAAGATAGAAGGGGTGTCCTCCGGCTTTGCCATAAACAGATAATTGGCGCCCGGCCCAATCAGCGCATTGGCAAAATAGGCGATTACCGCCAGCAAAACGATGCCGATATACGCTTTTAAAAAGGACTTTTTGTTTGGACGCATTTTGTGTACGAAAATCATATAGAAGATGGCAATGTAGATAACCAAATGCTCCGTCCAAAACTGATAATAGCGGAATCGAGTGGGGCCGGTAAAGGAAATAACCGTTGGAGTGATGAGCGCAAAAACCGAACCGGTAAGTGCCCAAAAATAAGAAATATCGAACAAGGTTTGTGATTTCCCGATAACCATATAGCTTGCAAAGATGGCTACCCAACCGCACACGGAAATCGGAAGGTGGTCAACGGGGTTTGGGCCGAGCGAGGGCATAGCGACCAGCCGCCAATAATAGGACATTTCGCTGATGATCAAAGAAAAAGCAATGATGTAACGAAACACTTTTTCGTTCTTCATATCGCTGACATTTTTGCGGAAACGGTAGATCAAGAATATGATTCCTGCCGCGATGATTATCGGCGTAAAATGTGCAAGGGTGAAATTTTTGAATTCCACGCTTTCGCCTTTCCCAAAAAAGTAATGTAAAAATTCAAGCATTGTATTCATCCACCTCTCGGTTGCTATTATAGCATATTCGGCAAATTGTTACAAGAGAAAAATCCGCCCAAAAGGTTTGGGCGGATTTTTGCTTATAAGAGTTCTGTATCAATGCGAGCGCGTACATTGCATTCGCCGCCCTGCTTTTCGGTTTGAAACCAAAAAACGGGGTGCCCGTTTTCTTCGGTTTCAGCGCGGGATACGGTGAGCGTATCGCCCAGCAGCGCTTCGGATACGTAATGAATCTGTATTCCCGTGATGCGCAGCCCGTCAACGCAGGGGATACGGTCGCGCAGCATATCGGGATAACGGGTGTTGTTCATGTGATTATTCACATCCACGTCGCTGTAGCGAACGGTGTGTGCATCCACCACCGTGAATTCGGCGGACGGCAGGCGAAAACGGGTAGAGATCGCGAGCGGTTCGTCAGAGCCGTAATGAAGTGGCAGCGTTCCCACGCGGCACAGCTCGCCGCTGCTTACGTTAAGCAATGCCCAAACACTGCCTGCTTCAGCAACCAATTCTTCACCACGATACATTTGATAATATCGCTCGTAGGAAACGCCGCGCGGCGGATCGTACGCCCACGTGCGCACCGTCACGGTGTCATACGCGTGAAGCGGTTGTAACAGTCGCACATTCATACGGCTGAGCACAAAGGCGTAGCCTTGGTCTAACAGTTCACCGTAGGTAGGGCCGTCAGTGCGCATCTGGCTGTCGGCCGTTTCTTGAAAATACCGAAAAATTGCCGAAGGATGCACTTCACCGTTGTGCCCTTTATCGTGAGAAAGAATCTCATAGTTCACGGCGTGATACACGAAAACAACTCCTTATTGCAGTTGCGCAATGCTTTGGTTGAGAAGAGCCAGCTTTTCCTGCAAACGCTCTGCCTGCTCACGGGCGGTTTGCACTACGTTGGCAGGTGCCTTGTCGGTGAAAGCAGGGTTTGCTAAACGGGCATTCACACCATCGAGCTGCTTTTGCACGTTATCCTTTTCCTTGTTAAGACGAGCAAGCTCGGCCGCTTTGTCCACCAGATCATCCAACGGGATTTTAATGGTGGCGTCGGCGGTGACGATGCTCACGGCGCCCGGCAGGTCGAACGCTGCACCCACCTGTACCTCCGAAGCGGAAGCAAGACGCAGCATAAACGGTACGCCCTTTTCAAAGGTGGAGGCAAACGCCGTTTCCACGAAGACTTGCGCCTTGCGCGACGGCGGCACATTCATCTCGCCGCGACGGTTACGGATCGCACCGATGGCTTCCATAATGCGCTCCATTTCCTTTTCTTCCTCGGGGAAGGAGAGGGCCTCGTCATAAACGGGCCATTTCGTGACCATCAGCGATTCGCCCTCGTGCGGAAGCGATTGCCAAATTTCTTCGGTAACGAACGGCATAAACGGATGCAGAAGCTGCAGCATACCCGTCATTACGTACACCAGCACCTGCTTGGCCTCGGTGGCGTTTTCGCCCTGCAAGCGGCCCTTACACAACTCGATGTACCAGTCGCAGAAATTGTCCCAAATGAAATCGTAAAGCTTTTGCACGGCGATACCGAGCTCGAACTTATCCAAATTTTCGGTAACAGCCTGCACCAGCGTGTTGAAACGGGAAAGGATCCACTTGTCTTCCAACGTCAGCGTTTCGGGCAGGGAAAGCGGCACGCTTTCGTCACCGATATTCATCAAAATGAAACGGGCGGCGTTCCACAGCTTGTTGGCAAAGTTACGGGAGGATTCCACCTTATCCGTCATGAAACGCATATCGTTTCCGGGGCTGTTGCCCGTAGCCAGCATAAAGCGCAGTGCGTCGGCACCGTATTGATCGATGATTTCCAACGGATCAATGCCGTTACCCAGCGACTTCGACATTTTGCGCCCTTGAGAGTCGCGCACCAAGCCGTGAATAAGCACGGTGTCGAACGGCGCTTTGTCGGTATACGCCAAGGCCGAGAAGATCATACGGCTTACCCAGAAGCCGATGATATCGTAACCCGTTACCAGCGTGTTGGTGGGGTAGAAGTAGCGCAGATCTTCGGTGTCATCCGGCCAGCCCATCGTGCTGAACGGCCACAGCGCCGAGGAGAACCACGTATCCAGCGTGTCGGGATCCTGCGTCAGCTTGCCGCCGCAGTGGGGGCAAACGGTGGGATCTTCTTTGGAAACCACGGTTTCTCCGCAATCCTCGCAATACCACGCAGGAATCTGATGCCCCCACCACAATTGACGGGAGATGCACCAGTCACGCGTGCCACGCATCCAGTTCATATAGTTTTTGGTGAAGCGTTCGGGAACGAAGCGAATATCACCCTTTTCCACGGCTTCAATGGCAGGACCTGCCAAGGGCTCCATTTTAACGAACCATTGCTTGGAAACCATCGGCTCGATGGTGGTGTGGCAACGGTAGCAGGTACCCACCTCGTGCGTGAGAGGCTTTACTTCCTTCAAGAAGCCGCCGGCTTCCAGATCCACCAGCATTGCGCGGCGTGCTTCCATCGTGGTCATACCGGCGTATTTACCGCAATCGAACACTTCGGGTTCGTCGGCCGTAACCTTACCGGCGGCACGCAGCTCGTCGGCTTCGGCTTTTTCGGCAGCGCCCGTCATATAACCGTCGTAAGTGAATACGCGCACGATAGGCAAATCGTGACGACGGCCTACCTCAAAGTCGTTCGGGTCGTGGGCAGGGGTGATCTTCACAACGCCCGTACCCTTCGTCATATCG
>JAZQTE010000379.1:0-3041 GCA_045630505.1 Acutalibacteraceae bacterium
GGATCTCCTTGCCTTCCTCATCGTACACGCGCTTATGCTCGTGCAGCGTGCCCGTGTAGATCATTTGATCGTTCGGGCGCCCCGACGGCACCACCAGCTCCACGATATCGATCTCGCCGAGAAGATCCCACGGCTCGCCCATCATATCGCGCTTGCCCATACCCCAAAAAGCAGGCACGCCGTTAAACGGCCCTTGGGGCAAATCGGCACGAATTTTGGCTTCGGCATAACCGTAGCGCATCGTGTAACCGACGCGGCCCTTCTTACTGTACGTCACCAAGCCGATGGCGGAATTACACACCTCGGGGCACATATACAGCACCGAGTCACGCATTTGGCATTCCTCGGGCGTCAGCGTCGGCATCGCATACGGGCGGTCGGCGTAAAAGCTGTAGCCCTCCTTGCCTTCGCCGCTGAAATCGATGGCCTTTTCACCTTCAAAATCCACGGCAAACGACAATTTTGTGTAGCCTGCCGCTTCGGCCGCCGCAGGAATCGGTACGTTTTTAAAACTCATTTTTCCTCCCCCTTATACAAGGTTTTCGGTATCTTCAGTTTGTCATACCCCCTCAAAAAAGTCAATACCTTTTACCGATTTTTTAATTTTTTCACCCACAAAAACAACAACAGCAGCACCCCTTCGGAATGCTGCTGTTTTCCGTTATTTTTGCCACACGCACACCCAGTCCACGTCCATCGGACTTTGCTCGTGTGCGCAAAGGCGAAGCACCAATGAACAGCGGTCAAACACGCTGTAGGCACCCAACCATTGGTTCTTGGCGAACTTTAAATTCTTTTCCTCGATCGGCGGCAACGGATTCGGATTGTTACGGTAATAATGCCGCGGCAGCTGGTTTTCCGCAAACCGCACCGAATGCATTTCCTTGCCGTCCATAAACCACGCCACACGGCCGGTTTCCCACAGCACACCGTAGGTGTGCCACTCGTTATCAATAAACGTAAACCAATCGCGATACCCCGTAGAGTTCACCAAATTGGTTGCTCTCCTCACTATGGAGCGCCCAAAACGGTCGCGTTCCCATCCGCGGTGATAATGATGAAGCGCTCCGCAATAATACGGTCGTTTTTCGCCGTTTTTATCTTTGGTGCGCGGTGCTTCAAACACGCCAAGCATCGCGTTATCCACCCATTTCTTGTCGCGAAAATCCTGCTCGCCAACCAAATAGACAAGCGGGCGCTTTTCGTTGCTCACGTCGTTGTTGGCAATGCGAATACGAGCCTCCACATAGCCTTGCGAAAACGCAAAGCCCTGCTCCGTGCTGCTGCTGCACGAGGAAATGCCGCGCAGCCCCTTGCCTTGAATACGCACGAAGGATTCGTCCGTGTGCCATTCCAGCTCCTCGCCTTTTAACGCGGGGCGTCTGTATGGCGTGTCCATATACCAATTCTTGTCAGGCTTTTTCTCGTTGTGAATATCCACGGTATCCATCGACTCAAAATCGTCAAAAAACACGACACGTGTAAAGCCGGAAGCGGCAGCCGCCGCAGGTGCGGTCTTGTTCACAAAAAGCCCTCCTTCACAAAAAATCGGAGTACACGTTCAGTTTACCCACGCCGCACGGCGTTGTCAATATTCTCTCCCATAATTGCGTAAATAACACAAACTTCCGCTGTGAAATAACACAAAGTCAACCAACGTTCGTCACTACACATAAAAATATCCCCCACCCGAAGGGTGAGGGATAATGCTCTTATTTCTCCCAGAAGCGTACCCAATCGCAATACATCGGCCACTCGTTGCGAGCACCGAGGAAAAACACCTGCGGATCGTTCTCGAAGATATCGTATTGGCCCTTCCACACACGGTCGGCCAGCTTGGGCAAGCGCTCTTCAATGCGCGGCAGCGGCGTCGGGCTGTCACGGTAGAAGAACTGCGGCTTGTCGATCCCGTTATAACGAGCCGCATGCATCAGCTTGTTATCCATATACCACGCCACGTGGCCGGGCTCCCACAGCACCGCGTAGGTGTGCCATTCCTTGTCGATGTAATCGAAGTAATCGTTATAGCCCGTTGCGTTAACCATATTCGAGCCAACGCGCGTGCCGCTGATCTTGCCTTCCTCATCGCGGTCGCGGTGATGGTGATGCAGCGTACCCGTGTAGATCGGGCGCGTTTTGCCGTGGATCGGCACCATTTCCAGCACGTCGATCTCACCGCAGTCGCTCCAACGCTTCGACATGGCATCGTTCTTGCCGATACTCCAGAATGCCGGCCAAGCGCCTGCATACGTTTCATCGGGCCAGTCAACGCGGATACGCGCTTCGGCGTAACCATACTGCATCGTGTAGCCCGTGTCACCCTTTTTACTGTAAGTGCAAAGGTCAGCAAGGCAACCGGGGCGGTGCACGCCCAGCTTCAGTACCGAGTCGGCAACAACGTACTCATCCTCGGTCAGCGTGTGCAGGCCGTAGGGACGGTCAATATAAAAGTTATAACCGGGTTTGCCTTCACCGCTCGTATCGATACCGCTGTAGTCATCAAAATCCTCACTAAAGGCCAGCTTGGTAAAGCCTGCCGCTTCGGCAGCTGCAGGAATCGGTGTGTTTTTTAAACTCATATCCCCATCTCCTCGTTATACATATCGATTATTTCTGCCAAATACGAACCCAGTCGATCTCCGCGGGCCAATCGGCACGAGCACCGATGGTCATAACCTGCGGATCGCTTTCCATAATATGATGGCAGCCCTTCCACGTTCTGCTCGCCCACTTGGGATCGCGATGCTCCAAACGCGGCAGCGGCGTGGGATCGTTGCGGTAGAAATACTGCGGCAGATCCCATTCGTTATAACGTGCGGAATGCATCAGCTTGTTATCCCAATACCACGATACGTGGCCGGGCTCCCACAGCACCGCATACGTATGCCATTCCTCGTCAATATAATCGAAATAGTCGTTATAGCCGCACGAGTTCACCAGGTTGCTGCCGTACACCGTCTTCAGCTTGCCTTCCTCATCGTGATACCGATGATGGTGGTGCAACGTACCGGTGTAGATCGGCTTTCTCTTGCCGTGGATCG
>JAZQTE010000380.1:0-1182 GCA_045630505.1 Acutalibacteraceae bacterium
GAAAAAACGCCGAACGACCAAAACCGCACGCGTATGCTGAAGGCGGAGCAGCTTGTTGCCGGCGATATCATCATCGCCGATGACGAAGCGTTCCTGTACACGGGCTCGTCGCTGCTCAACGCTACCACGATGCAGCTGGAGGAGCTGAAATTTTTGGATATGTTCCTCGCTTACTATGCGTTCACCGTCATTCGCCCGTCCTTCGGCGCGTAAAACGAATAAACAAAAAGCACGCTCGATGAGCGTGCTTTTTTTATGGGTTGTGCGAGGGGGGACAACCCCTCCGTCAGCCTAACGGCTGACACCTCCCCTTACACAGGGTGGGCGTTTGCGAGCGCTGCCTGCGGCAGATGCAGCGAGCAAAAAGCTCTGTGCCGCGGTCGAAATTTGCCGAGCGAAAGCGAGGGGAGCAAATTTCGGGCACCGCAAACGGGCAGGCTTGGGATCGTGCAAATCAGGAGGCGCCGAAAAGGAAGCCGTTGGTGTAGCCGAAGGCGCGGCGGACAAGCTCGTCGAAGCGTGCCTCGCGCGGGGCACAGAAAAACACTGTGTCGCCTTTTTTGACGGTGGCGAGCAGTTTTTCGAGCAGCTGCTCATCGTCGGCCTTAAAAATATGGGCAGGGCGCAGGGCGGCAAGGGCTTCGTCAAATTCGCTGCCGTAATCAGCGCCGAGAACGGCGATAAGGGTATCGGTAAGCGGAAAGGCGGCATCGTCTTTCGCTTTTCGCTGCAGGGCATATTGCCATATAGTGAGGTTTTTCAGTTCGTTTTGAGCCGCACGGGGGGTACGTGTGGTGAGAGAAAGCAGCAGATGCACACCATCTGCCGTGACATGGCGTGTGGCGCGAAGAGAAGGTGTGTAGGGGTGACGGGTGATATCGGTGCGGCTGCACGCTTTGACGGCGGCGGCCAGTGCCGCATCTGCTTCGTTATACAACAGCGTGCCGCCCGTTTCCAAGCCGCTTGCCACGGCTTCGACGTCGCATTCGCTCGTGAGCACCGCCACGGCAGGGCGTATGAGCCGTGCGGCCTCGGCCACGCCGAAGGGATGATCGTTGCGCAGCTCCATCACGCAGTAGCGGTGATAAGGGTGCAGCTGCAGCCACGGGGCGGTGGGTGTGTGCTCGGCATCGGGTACCGCATACACGCCGCTGTGGGTGCGAAGGCTGATGGCTATGGTGT
>JAZQTE010000381.1:0-1416 GCA_045630505.1 Acutalibacteraceae bacterium
TCCCATATGCTCGGCACCTCCCTCCCGAGGGAGCCTTACACGCTCACAGACGGTGGGGCTGTCAGTCACTCGCACAATCCCATTACGGGACGTCCGGGGGGGCTCGCTGCGGCTCGGTCCACTCGCGGCTCTGACAGTCCGCCGGACTGTCATTCACTACCGCGAGTGCCGCTTCGCTACGTCCCCTACGAATCGGTCTGCTCGCGGAGCGGTTGATAAAACGCATAATCCCACACGTGAAATGTTGTATTTGTGCTACTTTTTCCGTGTGACACGCAGAAAAACCCGTGTTCGGGGTGGGGGGAACCCGAAAATCAAGATAAAATTCCACAAAAACAAAGAAAAAACCAAAAAAAGGTGTTGACTTTCCCGTAATTGCGTGATATGATAGAGTCAAATAATAGGGAAACAAACAAAATCCCAATAAATCACAAAGGAGTAAGTAGTATGGTAAACGAGTACGAGATCAAAAAAGAGATTTGCGAGATCGGCCGTCGCATCTACAACAAGGGCATGGTCGCCGCAAACGACGGTAACATCTCCGTCAAGCTCAGCGACAATGAATTCCTGTGCACCCCCACGGGTGTCAGCAAGGGCTTTATGACGCCTGAATTCATTTGTAAGGTAGACGCCAACGGTAAGGTCATTCAAGCCAACCCCGGCTTCAAGCCTTCGTCGGAAATCAAAATGCATATGCGCGTATACAAGGAGCGCCCCGATGTAAAATCGGTGGTACACGCTCACCCGATGTACGCTACGGGCTTCGCGATCGCGGGCATTCCGCTGAGCCAGCCCATTATGCCCGAAGCTGTTTTGGGCCTTGGCTGCGTGCCGATCGCCGAATACGGCACCCCGTCCACCGAAGAAATTCCGGACGCCGTTTCCAAGTACCTGCAATACTTTGATGCAGTGCTGCTGGAAAACCACGGTGCCCTCACCTATGCCGACACGCTGCTCGGCGCGTATCACAAGATGGAATCCGTTGAGTTCTATGCTCAGCTGCTGTTCATCTCCAACCTGCTGGGCGGTCCTCAGGAGTTGTCCGACGAGCAGGTGAAGCGTCTGTACGGTATGCGTGCTCAGTACGGCCTGAAGGGTAAGCACCCTGCCGATATGTGCGTGAATGCGAAGAACGGCAAACCCAGCTGCCACGGCTGCCGCACCAACACCTGCGAAAACGTGTGCGCCGGCGCTGCTGCAGGCGGCGACGATCTGGTTGCCGAGATCACGCGCGAGGTGCTGAAGAAGCTCGGCAAGTAAGGAGTCACGTATGAACGAAAAGGCAGTACACGCGGTCGTGGATGCCGTCGTTCGCCGTGTGACGGGAACGCTCACACTGGACTCGGCCCGCCGATTGTCGGAGCAGATTCGGCAAGAGGCGGCACGCATCGGCGTGAATGCGGTGGTGGCGATCAG
>JAZQTE010000382.1:0-2481 GCA_045630505.1 Acutalibacteraceae bacterium
TGGCGTAATTTATTTGTTTATAACACGACAATGTGTGATACCGTAGTAGCGAAAACAAGCAACGGCAGCTTCATCGATCTCCTCGCCGCATACCACAATGGGCACGGCAGGCGGACACGATACCGTGGCCGTTGCCAGCACGCGGCCTGCACATTGTTCTGCCGGCAACGTGACAGACGGTGAGAACAGCGCTTCGTGCAACGACACGCGCTGCGTTAGTCGAGGGGCTTTCGGAGGCCATTCCAGCAGCGGTTCTTTGGCAGGAATAGAGCATAGCGCCGATTCCAAACGGAGCAATCCGTTTTCGTTCGTGTCTACCGACGGCATCATCACTACGAAATCCGTATCGGCAAATTCGCAGATCACGCCCTGCTCGGCCAAACGCTCGGAAAGCGCCGTACCGGTGTAGCCGTACGCTTTGGCGGCAATCGTCACCTTAAGAGGTTCGTTGCCGCAAAGCAGATAGCCGTGACGCCGCAGCGTCTTTTTCAGTGTAAACACTCGCTGCGCAAAAAGGTTTAATTGTGTGGGATACTCCCCTGCCAAGCGGCTGTTCATCGCATCTAACGATTGCAAGATCAGATACGACGGGCTGGTGGAGGCAAACAAGGACAACGCCGTTTCGGCCTGCTCCAAAAGCAGCGACGGCGCAGCTTTTCCAACATGCAGGTAAGCACCGCCCGTGAGTACCGCCAAGGTTTTATGCGCCGAATCGCAGCACATATCCGCACCGAGCAGCAACGGATGGCACGGTTCGCTTAAGAACCTCAAATACGCACCGTGCGCGTTATCCACCAAAAGCAGCACACCGTATCGGCGGCACACCTCGGCAATGGGCGCAATATCGGTAACGTTGCCCAAATAATCGGGGCTGGTGAGATACACCGCCACGGGCAGCTCTTTCGCTGTTTTTAGGTGGTTTTCCACCGTTTCGGCGGTGACGGCACACGAAAGCAGGCTTTCCTGCTTTTCGGGATACAGCCAATCTACGCCGATATCCAGCAAGGCGGCGGCATTCATAAACACGGCGTGTGCATTTCGCCCGGCGGCAATACGCACCGCTTTCCCGTTCTGCTTGGCGTACAGTGCCGTTAAATACAGCATAGCGCGAATACACAGCGAAGAGCCTTCGGTGGAATACAGCGTTTTGGCCGAACCAAACAAGGCGGCGGCGTTCTCTTCGCTTTCGCGAATGATACCGCTTGCCCGATAAAGCACGTCGGCTCCGTCGATCTCGGTGATATCCCACGCCTCCACGCCAAGCGTACCGCAGCCTTTATGCCCCGGCATATGCATACGGAGCGTATCCTTTTGTGCGTATTGACGCACAAAATCGCAAATCGGCGTATTCATTACAATTCCCCTACCGTTTTGGCAGCTTCCAGCATAATGGCACATTCCATACGCTTGCGGAACAGCTCACAGCCGTATTCGTACACACCGTTCACCGAGCCCGTAGCGTGGTAGGCATTGGCTGCGCAACCGCCCGAGCAATACAGCTTCGCCCAGCAATCACGGCATTCTTCACGCGTGTATACGTTGCACGCCGCAAATTCGTCTTGGATTTTGGTGTTGGTAACGCCGTTCCATACGTCACCGAGCTTGAATGCTTCCTCGCCTACAAACTGGTGGCAGGGATACAGATCGCCCCACGGCGTATCCGCCATATATTCCGTTCCCGAGCCACAGCCCGACAAGCGTTTATAGATGCACGGCCCACCCTTCAGATCGATCATATAATGATAGAACGTAAACGGACGGCCTTCCTTATGACGCTTTAACATAAGCTCTGCCAGTTCTTCATACTGCTTCATCACAACGGGCAGATCATCGAGCGTGAGCGCCGAGGGATCGTCGGGCGCACATACCACGGGTTCCATACTCAGTTCCGTGAAACCGAGCGACAGCATTTCTTCGATATCCTTTAAGAAATCAGGATTGGCGTGCGTGAAGGTGCCGCGCATATAATAATTCTTATTGCCGCGTTTTTCCACAAAGCGTTGGAATTTGGGAACGATACGCTCCCAGCTGCCGTTGCCTGCGTAGTCCACACGGAAACGGTCGTGAACCTCTTTGCGGCCGTCAAGGCTGAGTACCACGTTGCTCATTTCGCGGTTGGCAAAATCGATCACGTCATCGTCTACCAAAACGCCGTTGGTGGTGAGCGTGAAACGGAAATTTTTGCCCGCTTGCTTTTCGCGCACGCGAGCGTAGGCAACCAATTCCTTCACCATATCCCAGTTCATCAGCGGTTCGCCGCCGAAGAAGTCTACTTCCAGATTGGTGCGGCCGGGTGAATTTTCAATCAAGAAATCCAACGCACGCTTGCCCACCTCTAAACTCATAAGTGCACGGTCACCGTGGTATTTGCCTTGGCTGGCAAAGCAATACGAGCAATTAAGATTGCAGGTATGCGCAACGTGCAGACAAAGTGCCTTTACAACGTCTCCGCTTCTTTCCTTGAACGTATCTGCAAGAGGA
>JAZQTE010000383.1:0-3037 GCA_045630505.1 Acutalibacteraceae bacterium
GAGCACGCACCAGTGGCGCGGCGAGATAGGAAGCTCGCTGCAGCTTGCGTGGAACGCTCCGCAAACCGTCAGCACGGTACAGCTCACCTTCGATTCGGATTTCGATACCGAAAAGAAGATCACGCTGTCCTCGCGCCGTCAGCGCCAGCAAAAAGACGGCATTCCCACCGAACTGGTGAAGGATTGCACGGTAGAGCTGCTGCTGGGTGACACGGTGGTTGCCGCCGAAGAAATACGCGGCAACTGGCAACGCCTTCGCCGCGTGGCGTTTGATGCCGTGCGTTGTGATCGCGTGCGTATCACCGTCACCGCCACCAACGGTGCGCCCGAAGCCCGCGTCTTTGAAGTGCGTGCTTACGTGTAAAAATAGTGTTGACAAATCGAAAACGATGCTTTATAATGGTATCAATATTTTTCAAATGCGTTGATGGAGATTTTTCTTTTCCGCAAACCGTTACAGAGAGCCGCCGTTGCTGTGAGGGCGGTACGGTGGGAATTGAAATTCTGGCTCCTGAGCAGAGCAGCTGAAAGTAAGTGCAAGTAGGCGGCTACGGCGTGCCCCGTTATCATGGCGAAAAGCTTGTTGGAGCTTTTATGAGATGACCGTACAAACGGTAATCAGGGTGGTACCGCGGAACTTGTGTTTTCGTCCCTGAGGTCGAAAAGGCCTCAGTGCTTTTTTGTGTTATTTTGCGTCAAAAAGGAGACGATCGTTATGAACCGAATTCAAATTGCCGACACCACGTTGTGCACGCAGGACAATGCCTACAGCTTTAAGGAAAAGCTGGAAATTGCCCGTCAGCTGGAAAATCTGCACGTGGATATTATCGAACTACCTCCCATTTCGGGCGGCAAGACGGATACACTGTTGGTACGCACGGTCAGCACGTTCGCCAAAGAAAGCATTTTGTCGGTTGCCGCAGGGCTGAATGCGCAAAGCATTGCCGACGCTGCCGCCGCCTTGAACACGGCGGCCAAGGCGCGCATTCGCATCGAGCTGCCGCTGTCTGCCGTGGGTATGGAATATACGGCACACAAGAAGCCTGCTGCGATGCTGGAATGGATCGCTACCGCCGTGGCCGAGGCGAAAAAGGCCTGCAGTGACGTAGAATTCTGCGCGGTAGACGCCACCCGCACCGACGAAGCCTATTTAAAACAAGCCCTTGCCGCTGCCGTGCAAGCAGGTGCTGCTTCGGTTTCGCTGTGCGACAGCACGGGCGAAATGCTGCCCGATGATTTCGCCGCCTTCGTGGCAAACGCAACGGCGGATATCAACGTTCCCGTGGGCGTGCGCTGCAACAACCAAAACGGTCTTGCCTCGGCGCAGGCTATTTTGGCGGTGCGCGGCGGTGTTGCCTGCGTAAAGACTGACGTGCAGGGAAACACCGTGCCGCTGGCAAGCTTTGCCGCTATGGTGAAGAATTGCGGCAATACCTACGGCTTCGAAAGCCGCCTGCGCTACACGCAAATGAACCGCATCATCAAGCAGATCTGCTGGATCGCGGATAAATCCAAAAACACGGCCGCTGCCGTAACTCCTGCCGAGGATTTCGGCATTCGCCTCGATGCGAAGGACGGCAAGGACGAAGTCATCACCGCCGCCGCCAAGCTGGGCTACGATCTGTCGGAAGAAGACCAAATCAAGGTGTACGAAGAATTCTGCCGCGTGGCCGAAAAGAAAACGGTGGGCGCGAAGGAGCTGGATGCCATTATCGCCAGCGTGGCGCTGCAGGTACCCGAAACTTACACTCTGCAAAACTACGTTATCAACACGGGCAACGTGCTCGCTGCCAGTGCGCAGATCACGTTGGTAAACGGCGATAAGGTGCTGCAGGGCATCTGCACGGGCGACGGCCCCATTGATGCCGCGTTCCGCACCATTGAACAGATCATCGGCCGCCATTTTGAGGTGGACGATTTCCAAATCCAAGCCGTCACCGAAGGCCGCGGCGCTGTGGGTAATACGCTCATCAAGCTCAGCTCCGGCGGCAAGGTGTATTCGGGCAACGGCATTTCCACCGATATCATCGGTGCCAGTATCCGTGCGTATCTCAGCGCCGTAAACAAGATCGTCTACGAGGAGGCGTAAGCAATGAAATTCTCTTTTTCCACCAAAGGCTGGCACAACAGCACCTTTGAGGAATTTTGCAACGTAGCCCAAGAGCTTGGCTTCGAGGGTATCGAGCTGCACAACATTCGCAACCGCCTTTTCACCGAAAAGGACGGTGCATTCCACGATTATACCGCCGCCGCCACGCTGCGCCGTTTGTACGAAAAAAAGCTGCAGCTGCCGTGTATTGATGCCATCGGCGATATTGCCGATGCCGCCATTGCGGCCGATTGTGCGGCCGAGATCCGCAAATGCTTGGAAATTGCGCACAACCTGCGCATTCCGTGCGTGCGCGTGCGTGCCGAATATCACGAGGATTTTGAAGCTGCCGTAGAAGCCGCGTATGCGCTGCTCAGCGAATTGCAAGCCGAGGCCGAGGAAGCAGGCGTATCCCTCTTGGTAGAAACGGCGGGCTTGTTTGTGAAAACCTCCGACCTGCGCGATCTGTTAGACCGCTTCGCCTGCGACCACGTGGGCGCGTTGTGGAATATGGCACCCGCCCATTCCGGGGCAGGTGAGGACGCCGACGATATTATTAAAAATCTGGGCGCCTACATTCGCCACGTGCACATCAACGATGCCGTTAAGGAAAACGGCACCGTGGAATATTGTCTGCTCGGCGAAGGCGAGCTGCCGATCGCCGATATGATGCTGGCACTGCGCTCCGTAAACTACGATGGCTTTATTTCGCTTGTGTGGAACCCTGCGTGGTGCGAAGAGCTCGACGATATGGAGATCATCTTCTCCCAGTTCGTCACCTATATGAAGGTGTTTGGCGATACCTCGCGTAACGAAAAGGCGCTGTATTATAACCGTGCTCACACGGGCAAATACGTGTGGGAGAAGGATCGTTTGATCGACGCCACGTTCTCCGATGTGCTCGACCGTATGGTAGAAGAATTCCCCGACCAATACGCTTTCAAATAC
>JAZQTE010000384.1:0-1749 GCA_045630505.1 Acutalibacteraceae bacterium
CTTGGCAGCGGTGACGGCAAGCTCTGCATCAGTCAGCACAAAGGCGAAACGCATACGCGGGCCGTATTGCTCGTTCACCACCAAGCCGCTCTTGCCGAGAACGCCAAGGCCTGCTGCTGCGGCAAACGGTGCGTTGGCACGCAGATCGGGCATGTGACGGCCGAATTTACCGATGGTCGTGTGCGAATCGGGAGCAAGGTCGGCAAACGGAATGGCCGCATAACCTTTGCCCACCAACGTGCTGCACAAATCCATGGCAGCCCACAAGCTTTCCTTGTGGATCTCGTAATGTGCATACGCGTAGGCCGAGCCGTCCTCGGCTTCTTGGTCGCCTGCCAGCTCCACTACGCGTTCGGGAATGCTTTCTGCCAGCACCACCAGCGACTTTGCGTTGGGGTAAGCACGCTTCAATTCCTCAATACCGTCGCAGGTGATATCTTCCACGCGGCCAACGCTTACTACATCCATATTCTTCATAAACGGCAGCTCGGTCGTCACGTTCGGCACGCAATCGTCTGTCCACTCGCGCAGTACGTCGTTGCGGTTTTCAAACGGAATATCGCAGATCACGGAAGACAGCGCCACGTAGCGGTCTTCCTTTTCCCAGCCTGCGTTTTTGGCGGATTGACGGGCGATCCCCGTGCGGAACCAATCTTGGATCGCTTCGTAGCCCAAGTCGTCCAAATAACGGGTAATGTCAATTGCCGCGCACGAAATGCGGTCTACCACCGCGGCGTGCAGATGTCCCTTGTTACGGCGGTTCAGCTCGTCGTCCTCGTTAAACTTGTGCGTGTAACGCCCCACAGTGAGAACCGTTTTAAACGTATCGTAGAACTGATCCACGCGGAAGCCTTCGTCAAAATTCTTTTTCTGCTCCACAAAATCCGATAAGGGCTGCACCGTAATGCGGTCGGCACCGCATTTGAGAGCCAACTCCTCAATATGCTTCATCAGCTCGGCGTGCGGCACCTCCAAATGCTGCTTTTTGCGCAGCACACCGGGCGTATAGGCACGATTGCGATAGCGCTTTTTCGGTGTCATACAATGCTTGAACGAGCTGCACATATACCCGTGGTTCGGCACGCGCACACCGCTTTCTACCGCCTTGTAGATCTTTTCCTCGTCCATATCCTCGATCTCGGCCAGCAGATTGGTGTCGAGATGCGCTTGCTCGCCGTAGAAGCAGCGCCAACGGTTAATGTTCGGGTAGCGGAATTGCTTGCCATCCATCGAAAACTCAATGAATTTCGGATTGTTCAGGCGCTCCATTTCGTAGTTGCGGCCTGCACAATGGCGAGCGCACGCCAAGCAGGAATCACACAGCGGATCGCCTTCGTACAAATCGTCAGGCTCTAAATCGGCAGCGGTGATAAACGAAATGATGCGCTGGCGCGGACCGTATTCGGGCGACATCACCATTCCGTGATAACCGTATTCGCCAAGGCCTGCCGCTACGAATGCAGGCATATGATTCCACGGCGCGGTATGCTCGTAGGGGATATCCTTATATTTGCGGTGGCGCCAATAGGTGGTGCAGGGCTGGGGAATGGTGGCGTAGCCTTGCTCCTCCATCCATTTGCTCATACGGAAGCAGATCGCATCCAGCTTCGGAATCATACCGATCTGGAAGGCGGCAGGGTAGTTGGGGTTGGGCTCGCCGCACCAGTCCACCGAAGCGTCGGGATGATGCACGCCAAGGCACACCACCGATTTGGCCTCGGGCAGGTGGGCTCTCGGATGCAGCATATG